>NZ_JBMDWE010000014.1:0-94302 GCF_053579655.1 Gelidibacter sp.
TGCTACGCCAAAAGGTGGCGCTGCACCTATTGATCCAAGTAGCGCTACGCCAGATGCTGCAACAGAAGCAACTAAGCGTTTCAACGAAGACGGTGAAGCCAAGGCATTAATAGCGAACACCAAAGTATTGGCAGATATGAATCCCGACGATTTTGATGCGGTATTTTATCCAGGTGGTCACGGACCGTTATGGGATTTAGCAAACGATAAAAATTCGATTGCCTTGATCGAGAAGTTCAACAGTCAAAACAAACCTATTGCTTTTGTTTGTCACGCTCCAGCAGCCTTAAAAGGGGTTAAAGGCACCGATAAAAATCCATTAGTGAAAGGTAAAAAAGTGACTGGATTTTCTAATAAAGAAGAAGCGGCGGTCGGATTAACGGAAGTTGTGCCTTTATTAGTCGAAGATATGCTCATTGAGAATGGTGCTTTTTATTCCAATGTTGATAATTGGCAACCTTATGTCATTCAAGACGGCAATTTAATCACAGGTCAAAATCCTGCCTCTTCTGAGTTGGTTGCCGAAAAATTATTGGAGAACTTGAATTAATTTAAAATTACAACTATTTAAAAGGCTGTTCGATATGGGCAGCCTTTTTCCGTTTTAAACATCCTTTAAAAGCAGGCTTTCCATTGGAATTTGAAATTTACATTTTGGAATTTCATTAGTAATGCACTCTAGTTTTTTACCTATATTGTAAAAAACTTCAACAGTTCCACAATAGCCACGAATTTATGAATATTACCGACTTCCTAAGCACTTTAGTCCCATTCACAACAGAAGAATTAAACGACATCATTTCTCATTTCAAGAAGGAATCTGTGGCAAATAATCAGATTTTAGTTCCTCAAGGCGAAGTCTGTAAATCCCTCTATTTTGTTGAACAAGGCATGGGCAGAAGTTACTATCTCAATGAAAACGGCAAGGATATTACGCAATGGTTTTTTGGGGTTGGAAAATTCATGTCCAGCGTCGATAGCTTTTTTCAGCAAACACCGAGTTTATACTATCTGGAGGTGCTACAAGATTCGGTGTTATACAGTATTTCAAAGGAAGACCTCGATCAGCTCTTCGCCAAATACCATAAAATGGAAAAATTGGGTCGACTTGTTACTGTTGAAATGCTTACAAAATTGGGCAATAAACTCAATGCCATTCAGTTTCAAACAGCTAAGGAACGATACGATTATATGCTTACCGAATTCCCAGATATTGCCTACCAAGTGCCGTTAGGTCATATCGCGTCTTACTTAGGAATGACTCAAGAAACCTTAAGTAGGATCAGAAAATAATTCCCAAGCACCAAATTATAAATTTCCAACGCCACAACCTAAATATCATTACTTCTCTGTGAATCCCTGTGTTTTCTCGGCAAAACTCTGTGCTACAACGTCACACTAATCCCTAATTCCTACTACTACCCTTTTGTTAATTACCCAAGATGTTTCACGCAGATTACGCTGATTCTTGAAATCAATTTTCAAATGTTTTTGAATAACCTTTCATAGCTACCAATTCTTCCAAATCATAACTTCAAAAATCGTTAATCTTCAATCACATTTCCTAACTACTCACCACCCACTACCCTCTTAAAATCCATTTCCCTATTTTTTGACCTATGTCAAAATAAATCGTCCCTTTTAGTAATATCTTTGCCTTGTATTTATAAAACTATCTACAATGAACCTAAACAAAGTAGCCCTAAAAATGCTTCTGATCGTCATTACCATCTCCATGCCGACTGTAATCACAGCCCAGCAATTGGATCCGGTGTTGACCGATTTAATTCATAAAGGACTGAACAAAAGCCATCAATTAAATAGCAATCGGATGGATGCCGAACAGGCAAGAGTAGATCAGCAATTGGCTAAATCGGTATTCTTGCCGAAAATCACTTTAAATGGAAGTTTTACCAGACTGAACGATGATATTACCTTTGATGAGGATACTCAAAACTTATTGATCGCCACTCAAAAACTGGTCATTAAGGATGCCATAGGCTTGCCGTTCAACGCTCCTTTTCCTGATAATATTCCATTAACGGATGTTCCAAATCTGCAGAACAAAAACATTTTGAAATCGTCCGTCGATTTGGATTGGGTGTTATTCAGCGGACTAGAAGCCACTAACGCCTTGAAAGCAAGTCAGCATAAAGAAACCTCACTGAACTACGTCGGCCTAGCAGAAAAAGATAAAATAGCCTTGAAAATTATCGAAGCTTATGATAAATTAGCATTGGTCCAGGCCTCTAAAAAAGTGTTGTCCACTTCAGAAGACTACTTAAACGAACAAGTATTCTATGTAAAAAAAGCCATTGAAAACGGATTAGCCACACCCATAAGTCGGAAGAAAATCGAATTGGCACAACAGCAATTAGCAGCGAAACAATTGGAATTCGAACACAACAATATTTTGCTGATTGAGGTGCTCCACCAACTTACTGGAGAACCAAAAGAGAATCTGAGATTGCTGGAGCCTCAGCTGCAATCCTTCTCAGTTGCTGAATCTGCCACTGCCGAAAAACGCAACGAAGTTAAAGCCTTGGAAGAAGCTGAAAAAGCAACCCTCTATCAAGCCAAAATGGCGAAAAGTAATTTTATTCCGAAAGTGGCGGTCAAAGGCCATTATGAATTTATTGAGGATGATTTATCACTGTTAGATCCCAAATGGTTTATTGGCGCTGGTATCCGATGGAACATTTTTGACGGAAATCAATCCCATTTAAAAAGTAAAAAAGCGCACTTAGAAAGTCAGAAATACAGAGATCAGATTGAAGATGCCGAAGAAATGATTGCGCTGAGCGTCATTAAAGCGGAATTGTCCTACCAATCGGCACAACAAAACACCAAAATAGTTGAAAAGGAAATTGAGCTTGCCAACGACACCTATGAGCTGGTCAACAAACAATATAAAAACGACCTGGCGTCCATCAATGATGTGCTTGATGCATTGAATGATGTTGAAAAAGCTAACTTTAAATTACAGGAATTCTATTTTAACCAACGCCGTGCTGTGGCCGAATTGCTGCACGCTAAAGGAATTCTGACTTACTAATTCTACAAAATAATACAACATGAAAACATATACTCACCTCGTTTTATCTGCCTTTGCTCTGCTCTCATTAAATGCTTGTAAAAACGAACAGATCACACCTAACCGTGGAAAAGTGAAATTTGAAACCATTTCCGTCAGCAGTAAATTGGGCGGACGGATTGCTGAAATCTATGTCGAAGAAGGCCAACAAGTCAAAAAAGGCGATACGCTAGCGTTAGTGGACATTCCCGAAGTGAGCGCAAAAATGATGCAAGCCGAAGGAGCCATTACTGCTGCCCAAGGTCAATTGAACATGGCCTATAATGGTGCAACCGCAGAACAATTGAGCCAGATTGACGGCCAATTAAATTCAGCAAAAGCACAAATGGAATTTGCCCAGGAATCATACAACAGACTTCAAAACATGTTTCAGGATTCTTTGGTAAGCCAACAGCAATTTGATGAAGTAAAAATGAAACTCAACATGGCAAAAGCCCAAGTTTCAGGACTGCAAGCCAAACGTGATGAAGTCAAAAAAGGAACCCGTTCTGAACAAATAGACCAAGCCAAAGGCCAATTGGACCGTGCACTGGGTGCTAAAAAAGAAGTCCTTTCGGCATCCGATGAGCAATATGTTATAGCGCCTGCGGATATGTCGGTAGAGACCATCAGCTTAGCTGAAGGTGAATTGCTTACACCTGGTTACACGCTATTTAATGGCTATAAAAGCAACAGTGTTTATTTCAGATTTACCATTCCGGAATCAAAAATATATGATTATGAAGTGGGCAAAGCCCTGACCTTGGTCAATCCATATACCAAAGAAGAGATACCTGCTAAAATTGTTGCCATTAAACAATTGGCCCAATATGCGGATATCACGAGTACATCGCCTTTATATGAGCTCTCTGAGTCCATTTATGAATTGAAAGTCGTGCCAACAGGAGATGTGTCAAAGCAAAAATTTTATACCAACGCGACGATTCTTATAAAACAATAACCCATGAAAAATTTCATAAGCTTAGTTAAGGTAGAATTCAAGCGTATTTTTTCAAATGGCGTCTTGATGGCTATCTTTTTTGGCGCCCCAATTGGCTATGGTATTTTGTTTGGTTATGTGTACCAACAAGCAAAAGTCAAGAACTTACCCATTGTTATTGTCGATCAGGATCGCACCCCGACCACCGACAAAATCATTGATGCTTTTGAAGATAATGAAGGCTTGAAAGTGGTAGACGTTCGGTCAACGCCTGGTAATATCGTCGCCGAAATGCCTACTGAGCAATACGCCGCAGTCATTACTTTGCCTGTAGGATTTGAAAAAGATGTGTTACAAAAAAGACATCCTGAAATTCGTGTAGATTTGAATATGGCGAATATTTTAAATGCGAATACCGCCAGTAATAATATCAATGTCGTGTTGATGACCATGAATGCTGGCTTCGAAATGGAAGGCCTTAAAAAACAGGGTATGCATCCCGATCAAGCCAAAGCGTCTTACGAAAGTTTTAAAATTAACTTCAACAAACTCTACAACTCAGCGGGCAACTATGTCACGTTTATGTTACCGGGTATTTTGGCGGCGATTATGCAACAGATCATATTTTTAGCCATGGCCTTGGCGTTTTCAAGAGATTATGAAGATGGATATTTTGCGACGCTGGTGCAAAACAAAAGGTCGTCGTTGTATCTTATTTTATTGAAGGCCACCCCATTTTTGATCATGCTACCATTCATGTGGTTGATTGTTGCGTCATTCTTCTCTTATTTCAAGATAACTGCCGACATTTTAAATTTCCCGATGTTAGTATTAACCGTGCTTTTAACCTTGGCGTCCATATGCATTGGGATGCTATTCTCGATCGCCATTCCGAGCCAATTGAAAGCCACCGAATTATTAATGGTCATCTCCACGCCTGCCTTTATCTTAAGTGGATTTACCTGGCCAACAGAAGCGATTCCTTCGCTAATTACCAATGTGGCACAATTCATTCCAGTAACTCAGTTCTTAAGCGGATTTCGAAAAGTCGCCTTTTATGGTGGCGATTTAGCGTCGATATCTCATGAAATAGGCATTTTGTCGTTAATCATTGGCGTTGCATTTATAGCAATGGTCATATTGCTGCAATTGAAGATTAATAAAACGCTAGCGCGAGCGTGCCGCTCGTGCTAGCGTAAATCCAAAAATCCAAACCAATTTTGTCATATCTTTAGGTTTTACCTAAAGCCATGAGTAGAAAGTATAAGTTTAATAATCCCTCTGCGGCCTATTTTGTGTCGTTTGCCGTAGTCAATTGGGTTGCTGTATTTACGCGTGAAACTCATTTCAAGGTCATCACGGACAGCCTAAGTTTTTGTCGGAACCACAAAGGAATGTTATTATTTGCATACTGTATCATGCCAAATCATGTACATCTTTTGTTTCAGGATAAAAACGAAGATCCGGGTGGATTGTTAAGAGATTTTAAAGGTTTTACTTCCAAGAAAATGATTGCAAATATTAAGGAATATCCTAAGGAGAGCCGACGCGAATGGATGCTAGAGATGTTTAAAAAGGCAGGCGAAAAGAACAGCAATGTCAAAGAATATCAGTTTTGGCAACAAAACAACCAGCCTATAGAGTTATGTAGTACCCCAGTAATAAAGCAAAAGTTTGATTATATCCACAAGAATCCTGTAAAAGCAGGCTTAGTAACTGAACCCTGGGGATGGAAATACAGTAGTGCTCGAAATTATGTCGAACTCGATGCAGTTATTCCAATCGACGAAATTGGGTTTATTGGATGACTTTGTACTTCTTTTAAATTTAGTATTGTTTATAATGGGCACGGGCGGGACGCCCGCGCCAACAGATTTTAGATAATTTATTTTTTATCTATAAAGGCTAGCGCGAGCGTTAATTTATAGCTAGCGCGAGCGTCCCGCTCGTGTTAGCGTAAATAAAAACCTCAACTTTGTCTTTTAATACTATAAAATCCCTTAGTTTTGCACACTTAATTATCAAGAATCTTCAAAAGAGATAGCAACCTGCAAAACGAGCAAGGTGCTGAAATCGATAAGCCAAATACTTTGGAAAAAACGTTGCCTATCTTCCTAAATATTTGCTGCGATACTCTTTTTGTGGTTCTGCAAAACAAGACTCATGACAAAGATTACACCAAGTTTTAAAGCTTTAGTACCTTTTTTTGTATTTATCATCACCTTTTTAAGTGTTGGTACCATTCAAAATGATTTCTATGCGCTCCCTGCTCCTATTGCTGTCATTGCAGGGATTATTGTAGCGTTTGTGATGTTTAAACAATCCATAAACTCAAAGATCGATATACTTTTAGAAGGCTGTGGCGACAGTAAAATCCTGACCATGTGCTTGATTTACCTATTGGCCGGTGCGTTTGCCACCGTCACAAATGCCACTGGCAGCGTAGATACCATTGTGCACTTGGGATTGGATCTCATTAATATCCAATACATTTATGTGGGCGTTTTTGTAATTGCCGCTTTTTTATCGGTATCTACCGGAACTTCAGTGGGATCTATTGTAGCCCTGATACCCATTGTTATAGGTTTCGGCGAGGCTGCCGATTTTTCGCTTGGTATTCTATGCGGCGCACTATTGGGCGGCGCTATGTTTGGTGATAATTTATCGGTCATCTCCGACACCACCATTGCAGCCACACAATCTTTGGGGGTAAATATGAGCGATAAATTTAAAGCGAACATTAAGATAGCCGCACCCGCAGCACTGGCCACGATTGGCATTCTCATTTATCAGGGTTTACATTTGGAAACGGATACTTCAGAAACAGTGACCTATACCTATTCTATTCTAAAAATTGTGCCGTATTTGATAGTGATTACATTATCCGTCATCGGGATAAATGTATTTGCGACTTTGGTCTTAGGTGTTATTTCGGCAGGCTTATTAGGTTTGTTCTATGGCGACTTTTCAGTTATTGAATTTACACAATTAGCTTACACAGGATTTACCAGCATGACCGAAATATTTCTTCTTTCTTTATTAACTGGCGGCTTGGCAGCTTTAGTGGCTTATAATGGAGGTATTGAATTTATTTTAACCAAAATAAAAACCTTGATAAAGAACAAGAAGTCCGCACAATTAGGGGTTGCAGCTCTGGTTTCTAGCATTAATATGGCCATTGCCAATAATACCGTGTCTATCATTATTTCCGGTTCTATTGCAAAATCCATAAATGACGAATACGGATTGGAAAATAAACGCACCGCCTCTATTCTAGATATTTTTGCCTGTATTACCCAAGGTCTTTTACCTTATGGCGCGCAAGTATTAATGATTTTAAGTTTTGCCAAAGGAAACCTCAGCTACTTTGATTTGGTGGGAAATGCGTGGTATTTGGTATTGCTTTTGGTCTCTACTATCCTGTTTATTGCGTTTAAAAAAGAGGTTCAAGTTTAAAAACTAACACGAGTCGAAAACTCCAGCCAACTTATGGTTTTTATAGATGCTTTATAGAACAGACTAAGAAAATTATTTCGTAAATTGACTTATTAATATTCAAATTTAACTATGGTAAATTCAATATATCCATTACTTCTACAATCCCCAACAGGCACACCGAATTCTGCAGATGATATTCCTCTTGATTTTACAACACCATTTGATGTGATTGTCTTTATTATTCTGCCAATTGTTATTATCATCTTATATTTTTATTGGAGACGGACGAAGAATAATGGACGAAAATAGAGAAAAACATATTTTTTTTTATTACAAGATTTTGACATGGCGTTGACACCAAGAAGACCAGGATTAAGAAAAAGTTCGGCGTCATGTTAACAGCAACACCTTTCGAATCATACGAGCCACAGCGGGCGCTAACTAAAAGAATACTGCCATCTCAAAGAATAATTTAAAAACCAAAATATTAATCATAATAAGTAAATTATCATGAAAAATTTTCATCCTTTTTTTACCATCGGAACAGTAGGAATTATTATAAGCTCATGTCTACATATGTTTTTAGCATTGGGAATATTATTAACCTCAATTCACACGACGTTTTTTGTGCTGTATACTGTTTTCCTAACCTTTCTAATACTCGGAGTTATTCTAACTGTTAAAGAGCAAAAAACACTAGTTTAATTTACAGGAAGCATTCTTTACCTCACATTATCGTTGAGCCTTTCTGAAAATCGCTCATACTAACCGATATTAATATTATGCCACCCTGTGGCTAATAAAATTCCTTATTGCTTTGGCTTTGTATGTGGCGGAACGCTGTGGCTGATTTTATGAGTTAGTTGGTTTCATATAGATATATCGCTAATAGTGCACGAGTATAACGATGGTTATTCTTAGTTAGAAAAGGTCAGAAAAGCATATTTAACTTTCCTAGGTATTTATCTGTTTTATCTACTTCCAAAGTGCTTTATTAGCCACTTCAAGAAAGAAAATCAAATTTACCCATCCTCAACATTCCCCTATTCCGCTTCCTCCCAAAGCAATTTTCTAGCCGTCCCATAATTCCCCAATTGATAAACGCTAACGCCCGTGGCTTGAAACTTCGTAGCGCGAAAAGTGTTCTGTTCTAAACTATCTAACAAAGTGGTTTTAGCAACCCCCAAGCTGATGTGCGGATTAAAATTATCATAGCTGTAGTGACTGACAAACTTGGGTACATAGTCTATGGTAAATTGATCTATCGGCGTGCCATCGGCATTTTGCACATAGGCTTCTTGAGTGCCTTTGGTAATGATATATGGTTCTAAAAGAGCGATGGTCTTTTTGTGAAGAGTCATAAGCGCTTTACTTTTCTCAATGCCTATGGACGCGAAACTTTCGGTCTTGTCCTTATTGTATTGCAGTTCATTCGCGAACAAGCTGTCCTTTTTTATCGTTTTATAGAGGCCGGTTAATAATTGCTCTACTTTAGGTAAATCACTTTCTACAATATAGCACTGCAACAACGTGATGTGCGGGATATGATTCTCGTCCAGCGTCAAATTATCAGGATTCTTTTCAAGGATCGCACGATTTAATTGAATGGCTTGATCGTAAACATCCGCAGGAAGTGTCAGCAGCACATCGATGGCTAAGACATTTGGTTTCTTTTCATCACAGGAAATGGTCAGCATGAGGATTAAAAAGGTAATTATTAGATTAATTGATTTCATTTTGTTGGTTGTTTGAAATTAGTTTAAGATTTTTTATAGACATTGGAATTGACTTAGGACTGGTTGACCTAGGACATATGACTAATTATTATTTACTTTAAGATACTATTTTGACAAAAAATGAAGGTCATACCTCTTAAGTCTTTTCGTTATAAGTCGGTTTTAACTTGGCGGCCTACTGCAACTACCCTTCACGACGCAACACTTCCAACGGCGAACTTCTTAAAACACTCTGGATATTACTCAGTCCAATGGCTAAAACCAAGATTGTAATCCCCGGTAAAAACACCACAAATGGAATCAACGACGGGATAAAAGGTTCTTTAAATACAAATAAGGCCAAGCCCAAACTGCACAATAAGGCCAGGACAATCCCAACCAAACTTCCTAATAATCCTAAAAAGACGTATTCAAAAGCGGAGATTGTTAAGATTTGGGAGTTTTTGGCACCCAAAGTTCGGAGCAACACGCTTTCTTTAATGCGTTGGTATTTACTCGTCCGGACGGAACCAATTAAAACGATGATTCCCGTAAGAATGCTGAAAAACGCCATGAAATTGATAACCCACGACACTTGATCCAAGATTTCTTCCACGAGGCTAAACACCTGTCGCAAATCAATAATGGTCACGTTCGGATATTTGGAAACCAAATCCCGCTGCAAGGTTGCGGAGCTAGCTTCGTCGGGTACATTAGTCGTAAAAACGTTGAATTGCGGGGCGTGCTCAAGTACGCCGTCAGGAAAGACGACGGTAAAGTTGATCTGCATTTGGGCCCAATCGACCTTACGAATACTACCTACCGTGGTCGGCATCAACACGCCTTGCACATTGAACACCACCGGATCGCCCACTTTGAGTTTGGCATCTGCCGCGAGATTATCAGAAATCGAAATGACCACTGGATCGCCAGGTTTTAAACGCGGAGTCCACTTCCCATCTATCAACTCTTCCGAATCGGTCAACGCATCCCGATAAGTGGTTCTAAATTCATGATTCAAGATCCAACCCCGCACTTGTCGCGTGCTGTCCTGACGCAGCTCATTGACCGTCGTTCCGTTGATGCTCTGCATCCGCATGGTAACCATCGGAATATTATTGAGCACAGGCAAGTGATTGGCAACAATACTTTGAGCCACGGCCGCGGTCTGTTGCGGTTGTACATCCAAGATGATGATATTGGCTTTTTCAGAACTTTCGGATAATTCTGTTTTTGCCAGCAGCATATCCTTGGTAAAATACAAGGTGCTGATTAAAAAAGTTCCCAGACCAATGGCCACAATTAATACCACCGTTTGATTGTTTGGTCGGAACAGGTTAAGCAAACTTTGGCGTGCCGTAAAACTCCAGTGTTTTGGAAAAAAGCGTTTAATGGCGCTTATAGATCCAATAGCGACGGCGGCTAGAATAGCAAAAGTCAGCGCGGTTGCCACGACAAATACCAAGGCATATAGGGCATTCCCAATCAGCCAGAGCGCAAATAAAAACAGAAACACTAAAATCCCTATAAAGACTAAAACGCATATCATTTTTGGTTCTTGAGCCTCGTTGTCATCCACCCGTAGCACATCTAAAGGCGAAACATACCAAGTACGCAATAAAGGCAAGAGCGCAAATAAAACAGACATAAACAAACCGAGGAATACCCCAATGAAAATAGGCTGTGCGGTAATCGTAATCTGTAGTGTAAACGGTAAAAAGTCTTTCAAAAGATATGGGAACAACTCTTGAACGCCAACACCAATCAGCGATCCGATAAGACCACCCACAATTCCAATCCCTGCTACTTGAATCCCGAAAATCAGGAAACTTTGCAATCGGGACGCGCCCATACATTTTAAAACCGCAATGGCGCGTAGTTTTTCTTTGATATAAATATGCACTGAACTGGCGATACCGATACAACCTAACAACAACGCAATAAAAGCGGCCAGATTTAAGAACTTGCCCACATTGTCATAACGTTTGCCCAAGCTTTTGGTGGCGTTGAGGTGTGTATTTAAATTGGCATTATCGACATCCAATAAGGGTTGCACCTTGTCTTCAAGACGTTTTAAGTTAACGGTATCCGATACCTTATAGAAATACTGATATTCGTTGCGACTTCCAAACTGCAACAATTGCGTGGCATCGAGCAAACGCTTCGGAATAATAACGGGCGGTGCCACAGAACTCGAAATCGCTGAAGTGCCTGGAATCGATTTTAAAGCGCCGGCAATGGGAAGCGTCAACTCCCCTATTTTTATGGAATCGCCTGGCTGGACATCAAATTGCAACATCAAGGTCGCATCCACCAAAGCACCTCCTGAGGCTTGATAGGTTTTTGCTACGGCGGATGGATTGGTGTCCATCTTCCCATAAAACGGAAAGTTACCTTCCAAGCCACGCACCTGCACTAACTTGGTGCCGCCATTTTTTGGAAAAGCAATCATGGACACAAAGTTGACTTCAGAAGCGGCAGGCCTTAACGAATCGATGATGGCTTGTCCACGCGCTGTCGGTACTTGTCTGGAATTGATGATGTAATCTGCACCCATCAAGGTTTTGGATTGGCGCTGGATGTTATCTTTTAAATTCGTGCTGAATAATTGGATGGATACCACAGCCGCAATGCCCAGAATAATCGAGGCCATAAATAAGAGCAGCCGGACTTTGCTGGCTTTGGCATCGCGCCAAGCCATTTTAAAGAGCCAAGGTATTTGTAAGGAAGGATTAGAGTTCTTCACAGTACAGAAGTCAGTTCATTAGTTACTATTTTTCCGCCTTTAAGTTTCAGGATCTGTTGCGTCCTATTGGCCAATTCTAAATCGTGGGTAATGATGACCAAAGTGGTGCCGTTTTCTTTGTTGAGATCTAACAAGAGCTGAATGACCTTTTCGCCGGTTTCCTGATCTAAATTGCCCGTAGGTTCATCCGCAAATAAGATTGACGGCGAATTTGCAAAAGCGCGCGCTAAGGCCACACGCTGCTGCTCGCCACCCGAAAGTTGCGACGGATAATGATGCTCGCGATCTTTCAAGCCTACTTTTTCCAATAGGATTCTGCTTTTCTTAGTCGCGTCTTTAGCGCCTTGCAATTCGAGCGGCACACTAACATTTTCCAATGCCGTCAGCGTAGGTAATAATTGAAAATTCTGAAATATAAATCCGACTTCCTTATTGCGTAATTGGGCACGTTGGTCTTCATTTAAGCTCTGCAAATCCTGTCCGCATAACTCGACACTACCTGAATTTGGCTGATCTAATCCGGCACATAGGCCCAGCAAGGTGGTCTTCCCACTTCCTGACGGGCCGACGATAGAAAAGGTTTGGCCTTTTTCAACCTCAAAAGAGATGTCGTGTAAGACGGTTAATTGTTTGTTACCACTGAGATATGTCTTTTCCAACCCGGTAATCTTTAATATCTTTGACATGTAATTTTAATTTAAAAAGCGACTTATGTCCAAGGCTGAAAATAATCAATTGCATTCATATCTACCAACCGCAACCGTGCCTAAACTCTTAAAGTTTTGTTATATTATATTACCGCTATTTCTTTACTCCTGCGGCGATACGAAAACTGAAAAACCAACTGAAAACCAACAAGCTGTGGAACAAACCGAAGAAGCTGTAACTCCAGAAACCAAAAACAAAACTATTTTGTGCTTTGGCGATAGCATTACTGCTGGCTATGGATTAGACGATACTACCGAAGCCTTCCCTGCGCTTTTACAACAAAAGATTGATTCCTCACACTTGAATTATACGGTGGTTAATTCGGGCGTCAGTGGGGAAACCACGGCTGGCGGGAAAAGCCGCATTGACTGGATCATGAAACAACCCGTGGACATCTTCTTGTTGGAACTTGGCGCGAATGATGGGTTGCGTGGGGTGGCCTTGTCTGAAACGCGCGCTAATTTGCAGGCGATTATTGATGTGGTTAAAGAAAAAAGTCCGAAGACCACCATTATTCTTGCTGGTATGGAATTGCCTCCTAACATGGGGCAAGCCTATACCAATGAATTTAGACAGCTTTTTGCGGATTTAGCGAAAAAGAATAACTTAAAATTCATCCCTTTTCTGTTGAAAGATGTCGGGGGGATTCCGACGTTAAATCAAGGCGATGGAATTCATCCGAATGTTGAAGGGCATAAGATTGTGGCGGAGACGGTTTGGGAGACTTTGAAACCTTTGCTAAATTGAGACTTTAGGATTGGAGATTAACTACCCGCCCGAACGTGCCTTTTCGGTACGGGCGGGTTGTTGACTTGCCCGAACGTACTTTTTTGTACGGGCGGGTTTTTGAAGTTTGGATTTGGACTGGGTGTTAGTGATGGAGGTAATAAGTTTTCGGGTTCTTTAAAGCTGTGACTTAGAAGTTATGACACAAAGTTGCACAAAGGAAACCCAAAGTTCCGCGAAGAGTGGATTAATTATATTTATAAAACAACTCGATTCTAGCTCTATTTTTAAAAATAGCCGAGTCAAAAAGCTCCTGCCTTCGGTAACTGAACTTGTCGAAGTGAAGGTGGATTTAAGCTCAGAATAGAGCTTAAAGACGGAAGGGTTTTAAATTATAATTTCACACTTCAGAAAATTTTAAAAACCACCTCGTCTTCTGCTTTTTTCCTGAAGCAGAAGCCACTCCTCCTTCAAAAGGAGGAGAAGTTTGGTTTGAATCTCTATTTTTGAATGTTGCCAAATCACAAAGCTCCTTCCCTTATTTTCAAGGGAAGGTGGATTTAAGCTCAGAATAGAGCTTAAAGACGGAAGGGTTTTAAATTATAATTTCACACTTCAGAAAATTTTAAAAACCACCTCGTCTTCTGCTTCTTTCCTGAAACAGAAGCCACTCCTCCTTCAAAAGGAGGAGAAGTTTGGTTTGAGCTTTATTTTTAAATATAGCAAAAGACGGAAGGGTTATAACCAAAAAACTCCCCAAAGCTATCGCTTCAGGGAGTCTCTATTAAATAATTCAATTTCTCTTTTAATACTCAAATTCGGCTCAGCCGTTATTGCGCACTCCAGCCGCCATCCAAAGCAAATGAGGTTCCTGTGATGGTTGTTGAGGTATCTTTTGCTAATAATAGCGCCATGTCGGCAATAGCTTTTACGGGCACAAATTGCTTGACGGCCTGTTTGGAGAGCATCACTTTTTCAACGACCTCTGCTTCGGTCATATGATGGGCTTTGGCTTGGTCTTTAATCTGACCTTCCACCAAAGGCGTTTTTACATAACCTGGGCAAATAGCATTACAAGTAATATTATACGGTGCACCTTCTAATGCCAATGTTTTGGTCATTCCTATTACGCCATGTTTTGCGGTTACATACGCCGATTTAAATTCGGAAGCGCGCAAACCGTGAACGGAGGAAATGTTGATAATACGTCCGAAGTTCTGTTTTTTCATCTGTTTCCAAGCTGCTTTCGAGGCATAAAAAAAAGCATTCATATTGATGGCGATGATGTTTTCGTATTTATCATTTGGAAAATCTTCAATAGGCGACACAAACTGGATCCCTGCATTGTTGACTAAAACGTGAAGATCCCCAAACGTTGCAATGGTTTCCGCGACTAGACCTTCAACAGCTTCTGATTGTAATAAGTTCGCCTTGGAAAAAGCTACTTTTACGTTGTTCTCCTCTCCTATTGATTTAGCAATCTCGTCGCCATTGGATTCCAAGCCATGAAACATAATGTTATAACCTTCCTTCGCAAATTGTGTGGCTATAGCCAACCCAATACCGCTGGTGCTTCCTGTAATTAAAACCGTTTTATTCATCTTCTAAAAATTTTTCAAGTGCAACATTAAATGCATCTGGCTGATCAATGACCACACCGTGCCTGGAGTTTTCAATGATGGTTAATTTGGCATTTGGCATCCGATTCACATAGGCTTGTTTAAAGGCCACAGGTGTATAATCCATATCGGAACCGATGACAAGGGTTCTTGCTTTTATGTTTTCTAAATCATGTCCCAAGCCCCAGTTCATTAAGGTCACGAAGGATTTGTAATAGGCATTGTAATCATTGTCTTTACAGCGCGCTTCAAAGGCATTCCTTAAATCTAATTGATGGTCTTCAGGAAACATATTAAACGAAATTTCCTTGGCCAATGGCTTTAAACCTTTGGTTTCCAAAAATTCGGTCCTGTTTTTTAAAAGCTCTTCGCCAATGCTGCCCATAGCATTAAAATCAGGGGCACTGTTGACAATCACTAGGTTATCGACATATTCTGGATAGCTGGCAGCCATCTGAAACGCTACGGCACCACCCATTGAAAAGCCGATCAATGTTGCTTTCTTGATTTTTAATTGATCTAAAAACGCCTTGACGTCTTCGGTCATCAATTCGACACCATAAGCATCTGCTGGTTTTGAAGAACTGCCATGACCTCTCAAATCTAAAGTTATGACGCGATATCTCTTAGAAAAGAAAGGGACTTGTGAGTCCCAATCTTTTTTTGTTGATCCCAAACCATGAAGCATGAGCAGCACTTTTCCGTCGCCATGATCTTCATAATCAAGTTCAATATTATTAACATGTATTTTTGACATGGTATAGAAACTTAATTGGTTTGTGATATTTATTTCTTAAAGAAGTTGATGTTATACTTTAATTCAAAAGAAACCAATGTGCTTATGACTGGCGAGGCCACAAACTCTCTGATTTCAGCGTTGAATAAGTTGGTAACGTTAACACCTAACGATAAGTTGTCATTAAAGTGATAACCTGCGTTGGCATCTACCGTGAATCCACCTAACTGACCGTAGTTCCATGTTCTTCCAACACGTGCATTTTCAACAATTTCATTGACCCCATCGCCATTCATATCTTGTGTTTTTGCAGCAACATTGATCCCTGAGAAGAAATCATATTTTTGTACATAACGGCCATAAGCAGCTGCATAAAACTTTCCTTTATTGTAATGAAGTCCTAAGCTGAATTTGTTGTTTGGCGTATTGATAGGCAATTCACTTTCTAATACGATACCATCTAAATTTCCATCATTTGCCATATCATTTAAATCAAGTGTACGACCAAAGTAGGAATAGTTAAAAACACCTCTGAAGCTATCATTAAAATAATAATTGAATCCAACATCAAATCCGTAAGTATCCACATGGCCAAAGTTTAAATAGGTTAAGACAAGCGCACCATTACTTCCTGGAACAACATCTCCTATTGGTTTAGCTCCTACATGTGTTACAGGGCTGCTAGCGGCAACGTTAACCAATGGACTGATAAAATTATCAGAGACGTTGTAATAAGCGTTCGTATCAATAAACAATTTGTCAGACAGTTTCCCTTTATATCCAATTTCGTATGAATTGATGGTCTCTACATCCAACCTAGGAATTTTAGTACCGTTAGCCAATGTAAATCCTTCACCATTACCTAATACCAATCCTCCGAATAGTTTTCCTTTTAGATTTAAAATTGATGGCACTGCAATACCTTTTCCATAGGTAATTCTGAAAGTTCCATTATTAACTTTTTTGGTAATCGCTAATTTTGGGATAAAGTTGGTGCCATATAAATCATGATTATCTATACGTCCACCTGCCAAGAATCCCCAACCGGTTTCTTCTAACTTATATTCCAATTGGGTATAAACGCCTGTTTGTCCTAAATCGATTCCGCCTTCATCCAAAAGATACGTCCCTTTGGAGTCTGCCATGTCTTTTTGGTATTGTGCACCTGCCGTTAAATAGAAATCATCCCAATTGTTATTATACTGGGCTTCTGCATTAAATCGTCTAGAATCATCCACAAACAATGCGCCTCGCTGCAATGCGATCCCATTGCCCTGACCTTGGCCTAATTGAAACCATTGTTCCAAATATGAACGCTCACTTGCCTCTTGCTCAGAAAAACCATTGTTTATAAACGACACATAATTCTGTGTACGCTGGTTCATAGCATAAGTGTCATCGGTTTTACTCCAGGTGTAGTAAGTATTTGCGAAAAAGTTTTTAGAAACAAATTTTAATTGCGCTTCCGTAATTCTCCAATCCTTAATTTGATTGCGACCCGCACTGGTTACTCCAATATTGCTACTGTTACTGTGACCATAATATCCGGTAAGCTCAGAACCTTCGGTTGGTTTATAGTTTAAGGTAGCACCATATTTTTGCGAGGTAAAATCACGATCTAAATCCAACTCCTTGTAACCTTTTGTCCCTACATAAACTGAATCCGTATAATCGAATTCAGTCCCTTGAGCTCTTTCAAAGTGAACTTTGTAGGCAAACTTATCATCAATGATTTGAGCATGTCTGACACGTCCTGTGAATACATTTTGATTTCCTGCGCCTATTGCAAACGTTGTTCCTTCAGAAGTTCTTGGGTTTTTAGTGATTGTACTTACCAATCCGTTATGTGCATTCGGCCCGTATAGTGTTCCGTTTGGACCAAGAAGGATTTCAACACGTTCAATATCATCCTTAGAAATGGTGGTAAAAGAACCCATAGGTAATCCCGTGGCAATCAATGTAGATAAACGATCATCCGTAACTTGTAAATTCTTTGAATTGAATGCTGAGTTAAAACCTCTAATATTGATACCAGTACCTAAAACACCAGCTCTCACAAAATCAACCCCTTTTTGTCTTGCAGCCAACTCGCCAATGTTGAAGCTTGGGAATTCTTCAATATCTCGCGCAGTAATAACGTTTACCGTCGCTGGTACATCTGTAATTTTCTGTGGTTTTTTATTGGCCGTTAAGATCACTTCATCCAAAACGGTATCTGAATCTTTTAACGACGCATCTAGCTTTGTCGTCTGGCCAGAATTTACCATAACACTTTTGGTCGACGTTTCGTAACCAATGTAGGACACCGCCACATTATAAGTGCCAGCAGCAACGCTTTCAATAGAATAGCGACCGTCAAAATCAGTCATGGCGCCTTTATTTAAACTTCTAATAGATACAGTTGCTCCAGATAAAGGCATCCCCTTCGCATCTGTAATTAATCCACTGATACTCCCAGTGTCTTGTGCGTTGACCAAAAAAGAACCGAAAAGAGTTAATAATAAGAGTAGTTTTTTCATAATGAAGAAATATTGATTGAGTTATTTATACGGCAATCTATTATGAATTAGAAGACCATGCTTTGTGAAAACTAAAGCTTTTAAGTGTGACTATTATAGGTGTTTACGAACATGTTGAATCACAATATACTGTTAATCAACAAGTTATACTTAAAAATTATATGTATGACTTTAGTTTTAAAAAAGCCTCAGGTAAATTTTTAGAAAGCTTATCAATGACCTTGATCATCAATTGTTTTTGATTGGTAGTCGCCTGAATCCCTATGATGGGTGCTTTAATTTCATCCAATAATCGCGTGGAATTGATCTTGCCTTCCATATATCTGGACAAGGAAATGCTCCATGAGATATTAGGAACATAGTTGTTTTGCTTTTGACGTTCTTTCTCTTTCTCGATGAGGTCGAATTTAGCAGCTATTGTCAGCACTTCTTCGTAATTTTCCTGGGCGATCAGGGTACTGATATAGGACGTAAAAAAGTGATGCCAACGGTGTTTGAGGACTTCATTTTTGTATTTTCTCAAAAATGTCTTGGCGGTTGCTTCGGCTATACTGTTTTTTTGAAGTTCAGATAAGACGCGGATTTGGTACGAACAATAACCGATTTTTTGATGGTAATTATGGGTTTCCTTATACAGATCCTTGTGCTTTTCCAATAAGGAAAAGGCTTTTTCGGGTTTGTTATTTCGCAATAAAATCGCCACCAAATTATTCAAATACATCAAGGTGTCGTTGTTGTCCTGACGGATGGACAAATAGCCATAAAACTCAGCTTCCTTAAACTCATCCTGTTTGGAATGCAACAAAACCCGATTCGCATAATAATTAGATAATAAACGTCTGGAGTACATGGAACCTTCACTAAAGTAAACATCAATTTGGTCAAAAAGCGCTTTTAATTTTACGTTTTCATTATAATTAGTGTACATAAAAGCCAACAAAACAAAGGCCTGATACCTATTCTTCCCGTTGATGGAATCATCTTTAAAAACCTTTAACAGCCACTTTTCCAAATGCTTGGTTTCGTTGTTGTTTGAGGTATATTGATTGGTAATTTCAGTGGTGGCATCGTAGAGCTTTTCTTTGATCTCATGTACTTTATTATAATGCGCTTTGTAGGTTTTTATAAAGTCGGCCACGATTTGATGATCCTTATACCGCATCCGTACCAAAAGATAGGATTTGTATTCTTTGGCAAGATCATAGAGGTTGTGAAAGCTAAAGTCGATCGTTTTATACGATGCGATATAGTTCAGGAATTGGCGTTCTTCATCGGAAGCAATCGCATCGGTCAGGATTTTTTGGTTTAAAGACATGATCCAATTAATATTGGCGTCCACATCGATACTTTCCAATTTCTTTTCAACCCAATCCTTTATATAGGAATATTTTCGCTTATCGATGCTGGTATCAAAATCTTTAGGCGCGTTTTGAGACAAGGCATTGGCGATGACCAACTGAATGATTTGAAGCTTTTCATCTTCTACAAACTGATATTGCGTTTCGAGGTATTTGGCTTCGTTTGGAAGAATGGATTTACTAAACTCTGTGAATTTTTTAAGCTTTGTTTTCATTTCTCATCTACAAATTTCTGGATGAGGGCGTTAACTTCCTTTGGTTTTTCAAACTGTACAAAATGTCCGGCATCTTTTATAAATTCCAATTTCGAATTTTTAATTTTCTCTAAGGCGATATTTCCAACCGCCACGGTCGTCAAGGTCGGATTAAAATAGCGATTCGGAATCAGCATGTCCTGAACGCCAAAAATGACGAGTGTATGTTGCGAGATATGCTCCAAATCCTTATAAACAGGATCATCGAGCATCCCCGAAACACTTTTTACGATGGCTTCACAATTGGCGTCAAAATCTGACGCTTCCTTGATTTGTTTTCGGTCTTCAATCATCTTGGAAACCTCTTCGGGCTGCACATAAAAATTTAAAGCATAGTTTTTCTCAATCTGCGCATCCGTGGTGTTTTTAACCGAGGCTACGGTAAAAAAGGATTTCATGACCCCAGCACTCGCTTCAGAAAACTGCTCCAATCCAGCAGGTGCCACGAGAATCAGCTTTTGAATATCCTGAGGATAAGTGGTTGCCAACTTAACACTCGCCTGTCCACCCATCGAATGTCCGATCAAAACCACGTTTTTCAACTCCAATTTTTGGATGAACTGATGGATGATTTCTGCAAAATACGAAGCGGTATAATCGGCATCAGGTTTTGATGATTTTCCATAGCCTGGCAAATCCAAAGCGATACAGGTATAATCGTTTTTCAAGACGGCAATGTTTTTTGACCAAGCATCGGAGTTGCTGCTTAAACCATGCACAAACAGCAAGGTTGGCTGTCCTGTTCCTTCTTTTACATAGCTTATTTCCAATCCGTCCAAAGTGGTCGTACAGGTTTTAAATTCGTAGTCTGAAAGCAGTTCTTTCATGGTTTTTTGGTGGTTTTGTGAAAATACAGCCGTTTTAAATAGGATGAAAATGAGTAAAAAGCTAAAGTGTTTCATTAGTCTGATTTTATGGCGTTAAAATAAGTAAAGAGCTTTTTCCGGGATACTTTACCTAAACTTGTGAGTGGGATTTCATCTAAAATAAAAATATATTTGGGATGCTTGAATGCTACTAGATTTATTTTTAAATAGTCTCGGATTTCTGTTACCGAAAGCTGTTTGTTGTCGGTGGCGACAAAGGCGATGCCACATTCTCCCCATTTGTCATCCTTCACACTTAAAACCACAGCTTTAGTAATGTCCTCCAAATTTTCGAGTTGTGTTTCTATTTCCTGCGGATAGATATTCTCGCCTCCAGAAATATACATGTCGTTTTTACGGCCTTTCATATACAGAAAACCTTCCGCATCATAATAGGCGAAATCGCCCGTAAAAAGCCAACCTTTCTTTATTTTAGTGCTCGTTTTAACTGAATTGTTCCAGTAGCCAGGCGTTACGATGTCGCCTTTAATGCACAACTCGCCTACTTCGTCGGCCTTGACAGCTTCTCCGTTTTTATCCACGATTTTTACATCCAAATAAAAGTTGGGCTTCCCGATGGAATTTGGTTTTAATTCGGCCATTTTATGATGCAATGAAGTGATGCTCGGCCCAGCTTCCGTTAAACCATAGCCTGGTCGGATATAAATGTTTTTCTCTTCCTTCCAGTAGGTCACGAGTTCAGACGGTACTTTTTCGCCGCCAGAAATGATATAGCGCAACTTTTTCAGGTTGACGTCCTTAAAAACGGCAGACTTTTGCATCATCAATAACATCGTAGGCAAGGCCATAAACAAGGTGGTTTTGTTGAGTTCCAACAAGCACAATGTTTTATCGGCATCAAATTTTTCCAACATCCCAATGTGCGCACCTTTGTGCAATAAGGGCGTCACAAAAATATTCCAGCCCGACGTGTGATAAGGTGGTAGCACGTTGATTGTGGAATCCCTGAACGTAATCCCCAATTGCATAGAGGTGTTTAAGCTGTTCCAAAATAACATCTTGTTGGTATAGATGACGCCTTTTGGAGTGCCAGTCGTTCCCGAGGTATAGAATATAAACAAGGGATTATCCGCTTTGATCTGAAAGGTTTTAACTGCTGGGGTTTCTGTCTTTTGATAAACCTGCTTTAGGCTATCAAAAGAAACCGTCGTTAGATTTTGAAGTGATAATTCCTCAACTTGGTGGTGATGATTTTCATTGTAGATCAATAAACTTGGCGTACAATCGATGATCAGATTTGCTATTTCCTTTAGAGACAACCGATAATTTAAAGGCACGATCACAATGCCCATCCGTTGGCAAGCCACAAAAAGCACGATATAGTCCAAACTGTGCTCGGCCAAAACAGCGATTCGGTCGCCTTCTTCCAAATGAAGCTCCGCAAACTTATTCGTTAACCGATTGGCATAGCTATTTAAATCACTATACGTATAACTTTGATTCGAGTCATACGATGTAATGGCAATTTTATCTGGCGTATAATCCGCCCATTTAGCTGTCCAATCGAGTGTGTCCAATTTGTTTCTTTTCGTCTAATTTATAAAATATATAACCTACAATAAGCGAAGTTACAATCCCTATCGCTGCAGAAACTCCTGGATTGTTCACAGGTTCTTGCATATAAGGCGTAATCCTTCCGTAATATATACCAAAATGCACGACAATGGCTGTGATGCTCGCAATAAAAACCGAGCGCGTAGACACATGCTTTAAAAATGTTCCGAAAAGCACCGGCACAAAAGCTGCTGCAAAATAGGCATAAACGCCATTTTGGGCGAAAATAGCCACGCTCACCGCTGGATTTTTAATCTGATTCGAACTTAATAAAAAGCTCACAATGGCCAATACCACAATGACCATTTTGTTAATGGTAATGGTTTGTTCCGTAAACTTATTCTTAAACAACGGATTGATGATATCGGAAGTGATCGTGATGGACAAGGACTGAATTAAACTTTCTAAAGTGGATAGTCCCGCCGAAATCAATCCCACAACGATGACCAAGCCTACTCCTACCGAGAATTTGGTAACCACATAGGTTGGAATAATTTCGTCCATTTTTAAGGCTTTTCCGTTGACCATAAAATCAGGGAAACTGAGGCGTGCATACAAGCCAACAATAACCACTAAAAAGAAAATGACCATGAACGCAATCCCACTAAATAAATAGGTATTCACTTTACTCGAATCCTTGAGCAACAAGGATTTTGTAATGATATGCGGCTGACAAACAATGGCCACCCCAATAACAATCTGAGTAAATATAATTTCGAAATAATCACGAAACAGAAAGCTGGACGGATTGGTCGCTTTGGTCAAATTCGGATCAATCGCGTTCAGTTTAGCCATAAAGCCAGTGATGCCATCGGTAAAATATTCTGCGCCAGATCCAATCAAAATAATCGCCACAATGGCCATAATAATCGCCTGAATCGTATTGGTATACACCATGGAATTTGCGCCACCAAACATCATATAGCCAAATACAAAGGCGGTAATGCCCATCAATACATAAAACGGATCGGCATTAAGTGATTTGGAGATGACTTGTGTCAACCCGACGTTAATCAACACAATAAAAGTATTGAGCAAAAGTGCGGCAATAGCGAAGAAAAATGAATAGTTCTTGCTGTCATACCGCTTCCCTATCCACTGCGCCATGGTGGTTGCTTTCACTGCCTTTCCTTGTTTGGCAAAACCTTTAGTAAAAACAATCAACGACACAAATGCCGCAATGGGCATTACCAAACCAAAAGAAATAACCCCTGAAATCCCGTAGAGCGCTATAAACCCCGGGTTGATGATAAAAGTTGCTGCACTGGTCATGGAAGCCGCTAACGACAAACCGACCACCCAAGACGGAAAACCAATGTTACCAACCGCATAATCCTGAATGTTTTTATTTTTCCGAGCACCACGAATGACGAAAAATAAAATGACACCAGCGTAAACCGCTAATAAAACCCACATATAAGTCACTAAAGTATCTGATGCAATCATTGGAATGAAGTTGTTTAAAAACAAATAACAAACTTTAAGTTATTATAGTTCCTATAGTTTGTGATTCTTAGGGTGTGACTATGGATTGGAATTAAGTAAATATATGTAAAACATAGAGATATCAATACTTATAATAACTATGACTACTATATAAACTAATTATAGGGAAGTGAATTTTAGAAAGTTGTTGGTGGAAAAACCAACAAGGGCAAGTTTCTTTTCAAAAACCTCATATTTTCAAATCGCCAGCTTTAATCCAATTCCATTTTTTCATTAAGTAATAAAAGAAATAAGACAATAATGCTGGAAGTAGAAACTGTAATATCACAATATTCAGTATGATGGTAGTGGATGCCATTTCAGATTTCATTTTATGAACCGATTTGACCAACCAATCCACACGTGCCCATCCCCGATTCTAACGCTGTATTTTTCATGTTAAAAAACACAATAGCAATCGGACCAATAATAGCCGAAGCCAATGTAGGCGGAATCCAGATTTTCCAATTCTTATAGATATTGGGCATTTGCAACATGCTTGTTCCTATGCCTTGAGCCAAAAATCCTTTGATGCCGTTATCTTTATAGCTAATGGTTGCAAAACCGATCATTTGGGCACAACAACCAATGGTCGCAGCTCCTGCAGCCAGGCCATCAAGTTCCAACATCAAACACAAAGCTGCCGAAGAAATGGGCAAGGTTAGTGCCATTCCCACCACTACGGCGACAACGATTCCCATGATAATGGGGCGAGACAATGTTGCCAAGGTAATAAGTTCGCCAATACTTTGCATTAAAAACTGGACGGTTGATCCGATAATAACAGCCAATAAAACGCCTGTAAGAACGGTTACAATGGGTGTGACTATAATATCTATTCGGGTTTCGTTGAAAATCAATTTGCCTACTTCCGTGGCCATTATGGCTGCCAAAAAAACCGTTAGCGGCCCGCCCATCTGATAAGCAGCCACGCCCACAACCGCAGATGAAAACAGCACCAATTGTGGCGCTCGCAAACTATAGGCTATCGCAATGGCAATGGCCGGTCCTGTGGCTTGTTGCGCCACTGGCCAAAGGACATCCTTCAAGAAATAAATGTTCAGCTCCTCTCCTATTGTTTTTAATATGGTACCCACCAAAAGCGTCGCAAATAAACCATAAGCCATCGCACCCATGGCCTCTACAAAATATTTTCTTGCAGAAAAATCGACATCTTTACGATGAAGAAAAGCTTTTAAATTCATTTCATTGGTTTCTGTTCCAAATTAACGAAAAAATCACGGAGTAGTTAAGCGCTTATTAGAAAAGCCCTTGAGAAGGGCTTAAATCAGTTGGATTTTTATCAATTTATGAGGTTGTGCAACGGTTACCGGTGTTGTGCATAGTGTTTTCTATCCGTTTTGTTTATAATTCCGTCCAGTTTTAAATCCGCAATAAGTTAGGAAAATCAGTAATAATATTTGAATTAAAAACAGAACATTTGCCAATATTTCAAAATTACTTTCCTTCGGCTCAATTTCAGTTTTATTTTTTCCAGCACTCAAAGGTGGATAAATTGTCCAACTTGAAGTTTGTTGGATTAGAGCGCCTACTATTGAATCAATTCTGATTAACACTAAAATGAGCAGAATTGTAGAATTCATTAGAATTAGATTTGTCGTCAAATTCTTAAAATTCCGTTTTAATGTTCGGAAGAGGTAAACGCCGAAAAAGATTAGAACTGAAAATAATAGCACAAAATGAACATTCGCAATTACAAAATAAGTATCGTGAATGTTTAAATCAAGAGTAGAGTCCGATTTAAATCCGTCATTTCCGAAAAGAACAAAATTCATAATCAGCACGAAGACGATTGTTCCAATTAGCCTATAAATTTCTTTTCTTTTCAAATTTCGGTTTAGTTATATTTAGTCCGCTTTCAATTCAGACGTATTTTTCTCGTTTGCAGAATGTTGGTTTACATTATGAACAACGCTTATGTATATGAGATGCGGCGTGTTTTAGCACGAACCTCTCCAAATAAAAACTGGCTTTGGAAAATCCGCAGGGTTTTCCAAGTGAGGACAGACCAAGCCAAAGCTTATATACCACTGTAGTGCGTAGTTTTTATTACTTATAATTTTCTTCAACTATTAACTATATCACTTTCTATTTCATCAGCTGCTTTTACAATAATATCTTTTGTACTGTCTTTTAATGTTTCAATTATTGTTTTATCATTTTTCTTATCTCTATCAAAAAAGTTCAATATCGGATTGTCTGACTTTTGATAGTTTGAAATTAATTTACCCGGGTTTTCACTTGTTACATTTAAGAAACTGTTTAAAAGTTTTATTCTTAACTCCTCTGACATATCAGAGTCTTCGATATTCTCAATTTGTTTAGAAAGTCCTTCAATTGTCATACTCAATACTTGTTTATGGGAGTATTCTTCTATTAATCTTTTTGATAGGTTTACTTTTTTATTAGCTGAAATTGTAATCCAAATTAATGGAATATACAATGGAAGAAAAGCTAGCATTATTTTTGGTGCTCTTTCAATAGTTTCTGTTAAAGTTGAGTTTTCAGATAAAAAGTAAAAAACACTTATTCCAATTGGCAATAAGGCTGACAATGAAATCCAAAGAATACCATTTTTAAAATTTACTTTGTATTCATTGTATAATTGTTCTTCTTCATTCTTTTTAGTAACAAAAGCAGAACTTAATCCAGCTGTTAAAGCATTTGGAAGTAAAGATTCAATTTGTTTGCTAATCTTATCGTATTCCTTTTTTGAATTTGTCTTTAGACTATCTAAATCATCTTGATTTATCTTAACAAAATTATCATACTGTTCTTTACTTGTTTCTTTCAGCTGCTTCAAATTAATTTCTAAATTTTCAGCTGTTTCGTTAAGTTTGTCATATGACGTTTGCAATTCGCTCTGTAGGCCTTCTACACTGATTATTTCTCCGTCTTCATTTTCATCTTCATAGCCAAGTATTTCGCGATGAAGTTCATCTATTTCAGTTTTTTTGGATAAAATTCCTTTATACGTTGTATTAGCTTTACTAGAGTTTTCTTCTATTTTGATAATTAACTCATCTAATTGTTCTATTTCTTCTTCTATTTCTGGATGTTCTTCTAATACTTCACTTATTCTTGTTATAATAGTTGATAGTTTAATACCATTTTCCAATAATTCACTATTGGCTTCTATTGCCTTTAAGTGATTTGAAGTTATGTCAATTAATTTATTATCAATTTCAGCTTCTATATTGACTAACCTTGAATGTATTTCGTTGGCTTCGTTTAGTCGAGCTTCTGCTTTGTTTCTATATTCAGCAACTTTTCTTGATGCTTGTTTAGCTTCTTTTTCAATGTCTGACGGTTTTTCAGCGACTTGTTTTTCAAGTTCAGAAAGTCTTCCCCAGAGCTTTTTTCTTTCTTCCTCTAGGTATTCAATTTTTTTTGTATTTTTTCCATCAAACATTTTTTTCGGTTTTTAGGGTTACGTACTACAACTTATTTACATCTCTACTAAATCCGTTCCATCCTACTTCAAGAGCAGGATACAAGAATCTTTATTATTCTTACATTTAACACCACTAGCCCACATTTCCAGACAGTACTTACAATCCTCAATATCCGCTAAAAGTACATCAACCGCAATCCCAAACCATGCGGAAACCCGCACCCGCAAAAACTGACAATCAAATCCCTAAGGCAACTCCTACAAACATAATATAATTTTAACATTTCTTAACATTCTTGTTAAAAAAATACAAATCTCCACTAGCGCTCGTTTGCAACGAGTGCTTTCAATCATCAATATCCGCTAAAAGCACATCAACCCCACACCAAAGGAAGGGTTCCGTCAACATTAAAAAACAATTTACCCAGAAACCGCCACTTTCATGACGCTGCCACTAGCAAGTTCATAAAGACCGCTATTGATCTCCTGGTAAAAGCTGATCCCAATCCCCACCACCGTCACATCTAGAGGAATCGTAGCACCCGTGGCCAGGACAATCTCAAGGGCTATCAACGGTGATAGCGCATCACTCAATAGCAAGGGGTCCGAAAGTACAGTCCCACTCATCCCTTCAAATTCGGGAGTGAGGACCTTATAGGAATTTTCAGCAGGGTTATAGGCAAAATCACTCATATAACCTGCCCAGAATACCATCCTAAAATGCGTCGCGCCCTCTATTATTTTAACCGACGTATCGGGGCTAAACGGGTCAAGATCCCAAGCTACTGAATTACGGTCGGGACGGATCACGGGCAGCTGGACCACCCGGAAAAAACGGGAATTATTTTAGTGGGTAACTTCAAGTTACAGGTGTAGTACCTTAGAATCGTTATGCCAAACCAAAGTAAATACAAATTAAAGCAATGGTGTCAAAAAAACCATGTACAGAAACAATAAACCACATATCGTATTTACGCAAATAGAATATCAGGGCTAAGAGTGCTCCGACAATCCCTGTAACAAGTTGCCCTGTAATTCCTTGTTGACTATGCATAAAACCAAAGAAACAAGCAAATAGGACAATATTGAGCACAATGCTGACTTTACTTTCTCCTAGGAATTTCACAAACTGTCGCATAAAATAACCGCGAAAGATAATTTCTTCTCCAAACGCCGTAGCACTCCACACTAATAATAAAGCAACTAAACAGACTGGGAGATTTCCTCTCAATTGATCGAAACTTGAATAATCTATAGGAGTGCCTGTGAGTTTTGTAATTCCAGGAACCAATGCAAAGACATAAAAAGCAAAGAGTCCTAGTGCAACTAATGGAGCAAGTAGGAAGATGTTATTGAATGTGAATTTTTCACGTTGAAATCCAAGTGCTAAAAATGGTTTTCCTTTGTGTTCTATATAATTCGCTAAAATGATTAATATAGAAATAATGATATTTTCTATGTAACTAATTTGTATTGGTCCAAACCATAAAAAGCAGATGCTTG
This sequence comes from Gelidibacter sp., assembly GCF_053579655.1. Classification (NCBI taxonomy): domain Bacteria; kingdom Pseudomonadati; phylum Bacteroidota; class Flavobacteriia; order Flavobacteriales; family Flavobacteriaceae; genus Gelidibacter; species Gelidibacter sp. The sequence continues at coordinate 28,677 of NZ_JBMDWE010000014.1, forward strand.
TAAAGGTTATTAAAGGAATTAATGTTTGTCTTAAGGTAATTTTATTCATTGTTTTCTGATTTTAAATTCTAATCGAAATAATGAACAAATTCTCTAAAAACTCCTTTAAATACTTATGTTTTTACTGAATGGTCGTTAATTTATAACTGAATAGTCGATAGTTTTTGGCAGCTTTTATTCAAACCAATCCATAAATGCTTTTCGCTTGTAACGACTGATATTGATTTCAGCAATCGTATCGTTTACAATGGAAGCTTGTAACCTTATACGTAACTTGCCGTTTTCAATTTTTTCAATTTGGTCTACAGCATCTTTGTGAATGATAATTTGCCTATTGGCTCTAAAAAACAATTGATCGTTTATTTTTTCTTCGAGCTCGTTCAATGTAAAATCGGTGTTAATTGTTGTGCCATCACTTTGATCAGTATATACAATTTTGTTTTCGCTGTAAAAGCACGCAATATCTTCATAGGTAAGCTTCGTTATTTTCGCGCCACTTTCAATTATAATTTCAGCATCTTTTATGGATAACTTATATAAATTGTATAGGTCTTGTGCATAGAATAAACCTATGAGAATAAAACTCAATAATAAGGTAATTAGCAATCCGATTAATAAATAATAGAACTCTGTCTGTCCACCAACAACTATATTGAAAATAATATTTACAGGAAAATACATGATTGTAATATATCCTAGGGTAGAAGCCATATACCATATGATAATGACAATTTCTACTTTTTTAGAGAAATACTTTTTCTTGTAAAATTTAAAATTAAGATGTGCTATGATTCCAATGAGAATACATAAAACAATAGACGACAGAAATCCTTCTATAGGAAATCTATACGATTCGCCATCTGGAAAACTTTCGCGCTTAGTTAAATGATTCGTCACTAAAAAGAAAATCATCAATACAATTGCTTTCTGAAACCAACGCCAAGCAGAACTAAAGATAAATGTATGCCATGCTTTTTTTTGTATATCCTTGGTTGGCTGTTTATTATTCATGAATAGCGGTTATTTTTTTGTCAGAAGAAGTTTGAATTAGAATGCTTTTTTACCATTGCAGTTAACTCGTTCAGATTCACGCTTATCCCACTTTATGGGTCACATACAAATCATTTTCAATGCACCCGTAAAAAAATAACTTTCAAATCACCAAACCTAGTTCAACAAACATAATATTATTATAACATTTATTAACATTTCTGTAATCAAATACAAATCCTCTGTCCGCTTGCGCTCGTTTGCAACGAGTGCTTTCAATCATCAAAATTCAAAATCTTAGATCAGGTCCACCGAATCGGAAATCAATATCTCGCGCTCGCCTCACAATCCGGGACCGCCGTTCACGATACGCTTCATGATGCTGGTCATTCGACTACGCCCAAATCATCAGACGGAAGTTTTAGCGCAACGCATAAAAGAATACTGAAACATAACGGCACGTGAAAGGGTGTTAGTGGAAAACACTAGCAATTCCCGAATGTTAAAAAATATTCGCACCAGAGAGCGTTTGTTGGTGGAAAACACCAACCACGACAGATAAAATAAACGGCAGCGAAGCTCTGAAAACAGTCACACCCAAAATCGCGAATCCCGCACTTAACTCATATAATATGCTCATGTAGGATAAAACTAAGACTAAGAATATCCTTATCTTTGTGTGTATAACTATTAGGATTAAAAGATTTGCAACAAATAAAAAACTACCTTGATCAAATAGCAACCATTTCTCAAGCAGACTGGGATTTTTTTACTTCTAAATTAATTCGACGCGTCATTCCAAAGAAAGCTGTTTTTTTAAAGCTTAATGAGGTGGAAAATTATATCTCGTTTATTGAATCGGGCGTGGTTCGTGTGTTTATTCCCAAAGAAGATCCAGATAAAGAAATCACATTTGGCTTTAGTTTCAAGGATCAGTTTATTAGTGCTTATGACTCCTTTCTAACACGAAAACCTTCTGCATATCAACTGCAAGCCCTCACTGAAACCACTATTTTAAGCATCACTTATGATGATTTGCAGGCGGTTTATAAAACAACCCAAATCGGAAATCTTATTGGCCGATTGGCTGTCGAACGGCTCTTTTTGATAAAATCCAGCCGCGAACAAAACCTCTTGAATCTTAACGCAGAAGAACGCTATTTGAAGTTATTTAAGGAGCGTCCTGAACTCCTGAAAGTGATCCCCTTAAAATACATCAGTTCTTATATTGGTGTGACGCCGCAAGCGTTGAGCAGGATTAGGAAGCGGATTTGATGACGAATTAGGGATGAGAAATTAGGGATTAGTAGATGGATTGAAGATTAGCGATTAACGATTGTTGATTTTTGAAGTTTTGATTCGGACAAGTTGGCAAGCTTTGAAAGATTGCAAAAACATGTTAATTATTTGCTATCAACAATCCGAAAATATCTGCGGAAAACCTTTAAGCTATGACGCATTAGTTATGAAGCATCAGTACATGCTATTAAGATTAACGATTGAAGATTAACGATTGTAGATTTTTGAAGTTTTGATTCGGACGAGTTGGTGCACTTTGAAAGATTCCATGTAAAGTATTTGACATCAACAATCCGCGAATATCTGCGAAATCTGCGGGAAACCTTTCTTTTATGCGAAGTAGTTGCATCTACCTAAAAGCTATTACGCAAAGCTCCACAAAGGAGACACAAAGTTTCACTAAATCACTGGATTTTTAATCTTTGCACTTTATAAAATAGCGAAAAACCTCGCTGTTTTATTGACTTAGGTTCATTGTTTGCCCCTGCTTATCACTTTATCTTTGCAAAAAAAAGTTATGATTATTGTTATTTTTGTTTTGGTACTGTGGTATGGAGGCTTGTTTTTCCAATCGTTCTTTTTACATCGTTATGCAGCGCATCAGGTTTTTACCATGTCCAAAACGATGGAACGCATTACCTTTGTCCTGACCTGGATTTTTCAAGGCTCAAGTTATTTAAGCGCTTATGGTTATGGAGTTATGCACCGCATGCACCACGCTTATACCGACACAGAGTTGGATCCGCATTCGCCATCTTATGATGACAATATGTTTGCAATGATGTGGAAAACGAAAACTATTTATCAGGATATCAACACCCAACGCATTGAAGTCGATCAGCGCTTTACCAAAAACGTTCCGCAATGGACAGCTTTTGATAGATTTGCGAGCTCTCGTATTTCACGAGTACTTTGGATGGCCCTTTATGTACTATTCTTTGTTTATTTTGTAACCGCTTGGTGGCAATGGCTATTATTGCCCTTAACCTTTATGATGGCGCCTGTTCATGGCGTAATCATCAACTGGTTTGGACATATCTACGGCTATGTCAATTACCAAATGAAAAACACCAGTAAGAACCTCTTTCGTTTTGACTTTTTAATGATGGGCGAAGGTTATCACAATAACCACCATAAATTCGCAAGTCGCGCCAACTTCGGTGTCAAATGGTATGAGATTGATATGACTTATTTAATCATAAAAGTGTTGGATGCCGTTGGGGTGATTCAGTTGAAGGCAGTTCCTGTTAAGAAATAGAAATATTCATTTTTATCGATTTCCTGTACTTAAAAATCTGCATCTGATGCCTATCTTAAAACGTATTTTAATGTGAATGTATAGGATTTACTTTATATCGCATAGAAAGTACAAGGTCTTTAATTTAAACCACTTCTTTAAATACGGTTTTAACCCAGCTTTCTAAGGTATACTTCTTTAGGATGTCATCAGGGATTGGTGCATAGGATGAATTTAAAAAGCTATTAGGAATAGCTATATTTTGCTCATCAATTATCAAAATATTTTGCGGATTATAAAAGTCATAAGTCGCAATTTCAGAATTGTTTGTAATGATTTTTTTTTGATAACCCATCGCTTCAAAAACTCTAAAGGTCAGTCCTTTGTGCTTTTTTATTACCCCTAAATCGAGCATACAAGCAGATTGTTTTATATAACGTTTTACTGCTTCTAGGGGAATAGGCTTCTCAGTAATTTCTATCAAATCATTGGAAGAAAGGTCCTTGCTCGTTTTTACAATAATTTTAAACTTGTTTTGCTGTTCCTTCAATGTTTTGGCTATTTCAAGTAATATCGGAAATCTTTTTCTGTCATAACTCGTAATGTTAAAGACACTGTATTTTAGAGGTATCTCATCAATAGTTGGAGGCTCTAGTTCATAAATGAAGTTAGTGATGAACTTAAATCCAAATGTTTTGCAATCGTTCGGTTCAAAACTATAAATTTCATCAAACAAATGAATGGTCTTCTTTTTTCTAGGAAAACGGTCTACACCATCAAAAAAATAGGTTTTAAATAATTTTGTTCTAGCCTTTAATTCTGCCAACGTCTTAATCGAAAGCATATCGGGACGAATTATTAAAATGATATCAAAATGGTCATCTTTAATTATCGGTTTAATATAATCTTCTCGGTAATCGAATTTTAAATCTTTTGAAAATTGCTTGTAAAAAAAGTTCTTAATTTTTGTACTTAAGCTATCGTATTTATAGGAAGGAATATGGATATCAGTAACTTCAATATCGCTATATTTTCTGAGTTCGTCCGCAACTTTTACAATATAACCCATATATTCGGGAGCGATAATCAAAGCTTTCTTCATACTTATAAGCAAATATTAACTGAGTTTGTCACGAAATTACATAAGTACGAACTATATCCATGCTTTGATAACAAAATGTTTTATTCGAACAAATTGATAATAGCTCGCTATTCTGATGATGTAATAATTATCGTTGTTAGTGGAAACCACGAAAAATGGCAATTTCATTTTAGACTATAATGTTTACAAAACCCTAATCCGTACTTTTTTCTTCTTCAATCGTGAGTTGTCCAAAGCATTAACGATACGTTTTGATTCCGTTAGCGGCACGGCAACAAAAGCACAATCTTGCTTGAGTTCAATAGTTCCCAATTGCTCCTGGGTAAGACCACCTTGTTTCATAAAAAGACCAACGATATCTCCTTTTGAGATTTTATCCTTACGTCCTCCCGAAATGAATAAGGTTTCCCAAAAAGGTGCTGCACTTGGCGCTTTTGTGGAAATTCTGATAGGTGGAGTTTCTTTTATAAAGTCAGGTAATTGCTCATCACTTCCTTTAAGCACATAAGCAGTTCCTTTCGCATTGACTCGGGCCGTCCGTCCGTTTCTATGGATAAATTCCTCTTTATGGTTGGGCAATTCATAATGAATGATAAAGCTGAGCTCTGGAATATCGATGCCTCTTGCTGCCAGATCGGTTGCTAGAAGTATTTGACTTGTCCCGTTTCTAAAGGTAATAAGCGACCGTTCACGTTCTTGCTGCTCCATTCCTCCCGAAAAACAAGAGTGATTGATTTTGTTTCGCGTGAGATAGTTGCTCACTTTGTCAATGCTCTCTCTTAAATTACAAAACACGATGCCTTGGTGATTGCCAATATGGTGCAGCAACTCCAGTAAAGTTGGCAGCTTGTTTGGCTTTTGTGACACCACCGTTTTGATGGCTAACGTAGATTTCTTCTTTTCTGTGAGATAATCCACAGTCGTCGGTTTATTCAAACGGACAAACCCTGGGATTTTCTCCAGTTGCGTGGCAGACGTTAAAATGCGTTTATTAATGCTTGGCAATTGACCGATAATCGCTTTCATTTCGTCTTCAAAACCATCTTCGAGCGATTTATCAAACTCATCTAAAATAAGGGTTTTGATGCTCGTTTTCGGAAAACGATCGGCTTCAAAATGATCTAAAATACGTCCAGGCGTACCGATTAAAATAGCTGGCACATGCTTGATCTCTATTTTGTCCTTGGACATTGGTCTGCCACCATATACGGCATTCACCTTAAATCCAGAACCCATATCTCTGGCCACTTGCTCAATTTGAATGGCCAATTCGCGCGATGGTACAATTATCAAGGCTTGGACTTCCTTAATATCTGGGTCTAAAACATCCAATAAAGGTAGTAAAAAAGCCAAAGTTTTACCACTCCCCGTTGGCGATAGCAATATGGTATTGGTGGTTGATCCAATGACATCAATGGCTTCCCTTTGCATGGGATGCAAGGTTTGGATATTTAACTTATCTAAAATATCCTGTTGATCTTTAATATTATTTGCCATTGGAATTAATTCTTTTTATGTTTTTTAGAAGGCTCTGGTTTTGCAGTGTCCATGCCTGATTCTATTAAGTAATTGGCCAATATTTTATCGACCAATTCGTCTTTTGTTAAATGATGAAATACCGTTTTTATCTTGGCTTTAAAATCTTCTGAAACCTCACGATTGGGTTTCGTCTTGAATATCTTTTTAGCCCATAAAAGCCCATTATTTTCTTCAATGCTTTGTGCATCTGCTTTTTTAAATTCATGAAACACAATCCCCAATTCGTTTTCAAATTCGGCAATCTCATAAACTTCTTCTTTTTGCAATATGGTTAAGGATAATCCTTTGGCTCCTGCCCTAGCCGTTCGTCCACTGCGATGCACATAAGCTTCATAGGTATCAGGCAAATGGTAATTGACCACAAAGGACACTTCCTTGACGTCAATACCACGTGCTGCCAAATCGGTAGCCACTAGAATATTAATATGGCCTTCTCTAAATTGTCCCATTATTCGATCGCGAATGCCTTGGGTCAAACTCCCATGAAGCGCACCCGATGAGAATTTATTGATGGCCAAGTTTTTAGCCAATTTATTAACCGCAGCTTTGGTTTTACAGAAGATTATGCCACGCTCGCCTTCTCTACTATTTAAAAAATGAAGGAGTACGTCTAATTTCTCAATCGGCTCCACCACTACATATTGATGATCGATGCCTTGATGCCCAACCGTTGCCATATCCGCCTCGATGTGCACCACATGTTTTGACATGTAGTTTTGAACCAACTGCTTTATTGATCCCGGCATAGTGGCCGTAAACAATAAGGTTCGTCTCGATTTTGGAATGTCCTTTATAATGACATCGACCTCATCTTTTAATGCGCTAACCATTTCGTCCGCTTCATCCAGAACAAAATATTGAACAGCTTTAATATTAATAGCCTCACGTTTCATCAAATCGACCAATCGTCCTGGAGTTGCCACCACGATATGTGTCGTCGTTTTTAAACGTTCCATTTGAGGTTTTATAGGAATTCCACCACATAAGGAGGCGATGGAGATTTCGGGAGTTTCTACAGCAAAAGACACCAAATTGTTATAAATCTGTTGTCCCAATTCGCGCGTTGGCGCTAAAATTAACGCTTGAATATTGGTATTTGTGATGTCAACCAATTGCAGCAAAGGCAACCCAAACGCGGCTGTTTTCCCTGTTCCCGTTTTTGCCAAAACCACTACATCTTCTTTTTGATTTAGAACTACGGGAATCGTCTTTTCTTGTATATCTGTAGGAACAGAAATTCCTAAATTTTCTAAACTCTTTTGTAGTTGATCATTAATCCCTAAATCTGAAAACTGTTTTGACATAAAATATATTTTGCGCAAAGATAACCACACTTTCGCAGGGAATAACGACAATCCCCTTATTAATACACTGCGAATTGCGATAAATAGCAGGAGAGCATTTCAAGATATAATGTTTAACTTGATAATTAAGGTTTTTATGATAATGGTTGAGATCATGAAGTTGATTTCAGCGAGCAAAAACAACTTTAAAAAAGAGTCGTCATTCTAACCAAATGCGTTCGATCTCTAAGGCAAAATACTCTTTCTTTTTATTTCCTATCAGAAATGTGACTTCTTCCATAATTTCGCCATTATAATTGGGCATATTTTGAGTATGACCTCTAAAACTAGGATAAAACGCCGCCAACGGAATGCGGATAGTTTCCCATTCGCCAGAGGTTTGAAATTCGTGGATGTATGAAAAAGGTTGCTCTAAACGTTCTTTGATTCGGAATTGATACATTTTACCATCGCCCTTAATGCGCAATAAACGGACTTATAATTAGAGACCAATTTTTCAGGAAATGCATGTTTAACCGAAGAGAATCCGCCGCTGTTTTCGGTAGTTATAAAGCCTTCAAAAAGAGCATTGCCAGCAGCATTGATGGCCATTTTTCCTTTAGAAAATCCACCCATAACCCCGTCATTCACAATATGCCAAGCCTCAGAATTTAAGTGCTGTGAAAAATCATAAATGACGGAATCAGCTTGAGGATTCATATTTTCAATAATTATCTAACAAAAAGATAGGCATTCTATTAATAAAAATAATTGATATTACTTATTTTTCGACATTCAACTCGTCCATGATCTCCGCAAATAATTCATACGAACGAATTCTATCCTTAACATCAAAGATATTCGTGACCGCAATGACTTCATCAGCTTTGGTGTGATCCAAAAATGCTTTGACCTGTGCTTTTACAGTGGCTTTACTACCTATAAATGAATATTTCAGCATTTGGTGCACTTGAGGATGCTGCATAATTTCCCTAAGTTCTTGCGTCATTGCCGTTGGCGGTTGTAAATATTCTCTTTTGCCCGTGAAAATGCCCACAAACATGCGTATTAACGAGGTTGCAAAACGATCCGCTTCCTCGTCGGTTTCAGCTATAATAATGTTCACACCTGCCATCACATAAGGCACCTCTAAAATTTCAGAAGGTTGAAATTCTTTTCTATAAGTGTCGATGGCATTTTCTAAATGCTGTGTGGCAAAGTGGCTGGCAAAAGCATAGGGCATTCCTTTTTTAGCAGCCAAATGCGCACTATCGGTACTGGAGCCTAAAATATAAATCGGTACTTCTACGCCTTCTGCTACAGTGGCGCGAATTTTAGAATGCACATTGTCTATTGAAAAATATTTTTGAATTTCTTCTATATCACTAGGGAACGAATGCGCAGCCTGCATAAAATCAGAACGAATGGCCTGAGCAGTTTCACGATCAGTTCCTGGTGCTCTACCCAATCCTAAATCAATACGGTTGGGATATAAAGATCCTAAAGTTCCAAACTGTTCGGCAACAATTAAAGGTGAATGGTTAGGCAGCATAATTCCGCCAGAGCCTACGCGAATTGTCGTTGTGCCTTCGGCAATATAACCGATAAGAATGGCCGTGGCACTACTGCCAATATTAACGGCATTGTGATGTTCTGCCAGCCAAAACCGTTCGTAACCTAAGCTTTCGGCTTCTTGCGCCAAGGCTAAGGAATTATTAAAAGTTTGTTTGAGACTATGACCTTCAGAGACTAGAGCGAGTTCTAAAAGAGAGTATGTTGTTTTTTGGGAATTCATATAGTGTTAACTGATAGTGTGTTGAAATTAGACTATGGATTTAGTCCTAAATCACAAAATTACTGCATAATTTGCTGGCTTACTGTTAGAGCTTTGTTAATCCGAATAAACAGATTCCAACAACCTAGAAGAGGAAGACATGAATTTCTTTTATTACTACAAGCTGAACCCGTTCTCACTATTATTATGTTTTGTATTTATAAAACTTTTTTTTTGTGATTAAAAAAACGAAGGTTTGGAGCAATAAAACCCAAATATCGAAGGATTTGCAAATTGATTTTTTTGATTTAAAATTGGTTTGCTTTTATTGCGAAACTTAATTTAAAATAGTTCTTAACATGAATACAACTATGTTTGCCGTGTTGGACACCATCTAGTGGAACCAAAATAACCAATAAAAATTAATAGCTATGAGTAAAACAACCCTAAAAGTAAATAACAACGGATCATTAAGAATAAGTGGCGATTTTGAAATTGTTGATAAGGACGGCAATGCCTATGACCTTGGTGGTCGTGATGTCATTTCTTTATGTAGATGTGGACTTTCAGCCAATAAACCTTTTTGCGATGGCGCACACCGAAATCACTTTGAGCATGATGCCGTAGCTTTTGCTTTGCCTCCAAAGGCATAATTTGCAAACCATAATTTTGCTGTCTAACTTAATGTAGAAAGCATTTAATAAACGAAGCTTAAGTTACTTTAATACGACTTTTAAAGTGACTTAGGCTTTTTAAACCGGATTGTTAGGTATCTAAGTAAACTCAATGCTTCTTCCCAAATAGCCCTTCAGCCTTACCGCTAACTAATTTTAAAACAATAGTGTTCAGAATTTACAAAATCAATTATTCCGTAAGCTCTTCACATCTTCATTAGCCAGCACCAAATCGTTGATTAAAGTCGTCAAATAAACGGTGGCATTAGTATTTGCAATGGCATTGGCTTCAATCTGTTGATTGATTGCGGCTAATTGTTCCTCTTTTTCAGCATCTGAACGACGAATTTTGAAACTTTGGATGTCTGCAAGTTTGGCATTTAAACTCTGTCTTTGCTTCCTTAATTGATCCAGTTTTACGCGATGATTTCTTATAGTATTTTCAATAATACATACTTTGTGTACTGTGGTTAAGCTGTCAAGCTGCCTTTTATAATCAGTTTGTGCAACTAATTCTATCGAAAAAAATAATGTAATTAATAAGAAATATGGTTTCATTTTATTTTAGTTTAAAACGCTGCAAAATTATACAATTTTCACATCTTAAAATGTTGTTTTCTAGGATTTTTGCACATGAAAATCAAATATTTATCGCATATATTGCGCTTTTCGCCTAAAACCCACAAATAGTGATATAAATCATGTATTTTGAAAGCCATATGATATAGTTTTACTTTTAACAATCAAAACAAATAACCATGTACCAACCTATACTTTTAGATGCCAAATGGAATAACGGTGTCTTTATGATCGTCATTTTTGCTGTCGTTTGTATTGCCTTAGTAGGCATCGTCGTTAATTTAATGAAGAATGATAAAAAGAAAAGTGATTCAGAAACCACGGAATAAACTCCTTTAATTCATTTTTTGAATGAAATTTACTGGGGAGCCTAATCATTTCAAAAGTGGTTGAGCTCCCACTAGTACTTCCCTTTCTTGTTTTAGCTCCTGACTAAATTTAAATGTTTTTCCCATTCTGCATTTCTGAAAAATCCTTTGGGTTAAATACTTTTTGATATTCTAAAAAGACCGTTTCATTTCAAAGTTGAACTCATTTTCAGAGGTTTTTTTAAATTCGAGATCTTGATAAAACTTTTGAGCCTTTGTATTGATCTTAAAAACCTGTAATCGAATATTTTTCTTTTCTGAAATGGATTTTTGAATCATACGTTGCATGACTTCTGTTCCAATTCCTAAATTTTGAAAGGTTTGATCGATCAACAAATTCTCTATATAAAACTCCTTCTCCTTTTCAGATAAAACCATAAATCCAACGATTTGCTCTTCAAATTCAATTAAGTTTGTTTTTGAGGGCTTGAATTTTTTTTTGTGAATCTTTCGCTGATGCACCTCATCCCAATCCCATAATTTTTCAAGATAAGGCTTGAGGGAAGTGCAAAAGATCTTATAAGTAATTTCAAGATCAGATGCTTTTGCTTGGATCAAATGAACTGCTGTTTTCAAGACGTTTTTAATGGATTGTGAGCTCGCAAATATAATTAAATCTATGGATCCAAAATTTCAATTGATCCTTGCTGTTAATTTGTTATGCTGGCGCACGTAACCAAGAATGGACACAAATAGAACTTTTGCGTTTTCAAAAAAATATCATAATAACGTATTAAAATTATCATAATGTGGACATAAACGTTCCGATTAAAATCAAAATCCATTATCTTTAATAAAAATCACATTATCTTAATAAAAATCAAACGACATGAAAAAACAACAAGGAACAGGGCTTTTGGCCTTATTAGGAATTGGAGCTGGTGTTTATGCCTGGTGGAAATATAAAAACCTATCTCCAGAAAAGAAAGAACAACTTCACGCCAAAGTGAATGATGTTGGTCAAAAAGTAAAAGACACTTATAATGACGTCGAATCAACAGTCAAGTCTAAATATGACGACTTTAAAAGTGGCGTGCAAAAGGAAGTCAATAATATGAACCAATAGAATCGGAAAATAGAAATCAAAAAAAAATCCCACTAACGTGGGATTTTTTCATAGTGTTAAATAGTTTAATTCTTTGCATATTCAACGCGATGTGTATCGAGGACAATATTTTTAATAGCCACAAGTAATCCGCCTTCTTTTACTGGATGTAGAATATTATCTACACCGTTTTTTTCAAGTCTTTTACGACAGAAGTCCGTAAGACGAGGATCATTATCAAAAAGAAATTCATTGCCAGCATACTCCATCTGATTAGGTTCTTTGATGGTTAAGTTAATAGCTTTTAAATCTCTGCTAATTCTGTCTGTTCCTGGTATAAATGTATAAAATGTGTATTGCCCTTCAGCATTAGTTTTTACCCATCCTCTGTGATGCACATAACGTTTTTTCAAATGCGTCATGACCTCATAATTCCCATTGTCATCAGGTTGACTGATAAAAAGAATCACATCTTTTGCAGGCGTAAAACCGTCACTTAAAAAAACAGTTCCCGTAATTTTTATTGGATTTTCTTTTGATGCGAAATCAGGAATGGAATCGGTATCACTTAATGGGTGTGAATAATCATAAATTGCATTGCGTTTCTTATAATCGCCTGGTAGATTTTCAGCTGATTCTTGAGCACTTAACGTACTGAAATTGCTTAAAAAAAACGTAATTGACAGAAGGTAAACTACTTTTTTCATGTGACGAACAATTATTAATTACCTCAAAACTAATCAATTGCCATCTTTCTGAACAAAAAAACATATAAACGCTTGAATTAAACGATGAAAGGTAGGACGATTATACGAACGTCAAGTTTCATCGGCAAAAGGAATTGCAAATCAAGAGAATTTGATCGTTTCCAAGTCCACATTTCCTCCAGAAAGAATAATTCCTACCTGCTTTCCCTTAAAATATTCCTTTTCCTTTAATACGGCTGCGAAACCTACAGCACTTGAAGGTTCCACCACAATTTTAAGTCGTTCCCACAATATCTTCATCGCCTTAATAATCTCCTGTTCTTCCACACAAATAATATGATCGACATGCTTTTGTAGGATTGGAAAATTGATATCTCCTAACTGGGTTCTTAATCCGTCAGCAACAGTATCTGCTGAATCATTCGTTTCAATCTGACCGCTTTTCAAAGATCGAAAAGCATCATCAGCCACTTGAGGTTCTGCGCCAATAACTAAACAGTGGTTGCCAAAATAATGAGCCGCTAAAGCCGTACCGGCAAGTAAACCGCCACCGCCTACTGGACTAAGGATAACATCCAAATCAGGGTGCACTTCAAGTAGCTCCATTGCCGCGGTAGCATTTCCCAAAATAACATCTAAGTCGTTGGAAGGATGGATAAATGTTGCCCCTTTTTCATCAACAATTTGCTGTGCTGCTTGTTCGCGCGCTGCGATGTTAGGCTCACAATCCGTAACGATGCCACCATAAGCTAAAACGGCTTCTTTTTTTACTTTTGGCGCATTATTGGGCATGACGATATAGGCGGTAACACCCAAATTTTTCGCCGCTAAAGATAATGCTTGCGCAAAATTTCCTGAGGAATGTGTGACCACACCTTGCTCCTGCTGCTCTTTGGAAAGTTGCATGATGGCGTTGGTTGCTCCACGCATTTTGAAAGCGCCCATTTTCTGGAAGTTCTCACATTTAAAAAACAATTTACTTCCGGACATTACGTCCAGTAATGAAGATGTAAAAATTGAGGTGTTGTGAATGTAAGGTGAAACTCGTTCTCTGGTTTCTAAAAGCACTTGTTTATCCATATCAAATCAAAAATTAAAGGTATTTTAAATCTATCTACCAAACCTGGAGAAAATGACCAATTTCCTTTTGGTGCTGATAAAATAGACGCCGGTTAGCAAAACAATCGCCGCAATAATGGATTGGGTCGTAATCTCTTCGTTCAAAAAGTACCAGCCTAACAACAATGCAATTATAGGATTGACATAGGTTGAAGTTGCCACCTTATCTGGCGATACCTTTTTTAAAAGAAAATTAAACGAAGTGAAGGCCACTATACTTCCGAAAATAACTAAGAGCACCATGGACACTTGTACTTTTTGGCTCCATTCACTTGGAAAACTCCAAACTTCCCCAAAAATCAAACTTCCCAATAGCAGCATCAATCCTCCAATAAGCATCTGATACCCCGTATTCACAAAATAGTTAGAAGGTAAATCGGCCTTTCCAACAAACAAACTGCCCGAAGCCCAACTTACCATACAAAAGAAAATCATGATCATGCCAATAATAGAATCTTCTTGACTGACCACTTCCTTTTGACTGACCAGTAAAAATATTCCTATAACGCCTAAAATAACGCCCAACACCGACATGGCCTCAATTTTTTTACCTTGAAAAATACGCATTAGAATCAAAACTACTAAGGGCTGTGAAGAGATCTCCAACGCCGCAAATCCACTATCGACGTATTTTAGTGCCCAAACCACCACGCCATTGCCAATAGTCAAAAATAAAAATCCAGCAATAGCCGTATTGACAAGCTGTCGTTTTGTGATGGCTAAAGATTTACCCATCAGTTTGACAATTATAAAAATGAGGATACCCGCTGTCATAAATCGCATGGAAGCCAGCATAAAGGGAGGCAATTCAGATACCGCAATTTTATTCAGCAAATAGGTAGAACCCCAGATGACATAAATAGAAAAGAAGGCAAGTATAATTAAGATCGTATTTTTTGAATTGCTCATGGGTTATTTTACTGGTCTTGTAATGGAAAAAGGAATCTACAAAAATAAGAAAAGAGGCATCGTAACGCCTCTTATAATCTTGTTATTTTGCTCAAGGATATTTAGCCCTTTAAAGAGGCCATATCAATCACAAATCGGTATTTGACATCGGAATCAATGACACGCTCATAGGCTTTATTGATATCAAACATATCAATGAGTTCAATATCTGAAACGATATTATGTTCGCCACAGAAATCCAACATTTCTTGAGTTTCTTTGATGCCACCAATCAAGGAGCCAGCGATTCGCTTGCGTCCACCAATGAGGCCGCCACCATGAAATGGTTTTAGTGGCTCAACAGCGCCTACAAGCACCATGGTCGCATCACGTTTTAACAACGCAATATACGGATCCATCTCATGCCCTACCGGAATGGTATTTAAGATAAAATCAAAACTGTTTTTATGCTTTTTCATGTCGTCTTCATTTTTTGAAATCAGGACTTCATGCGCACCAAGAGCTTTCGCATCTTGAGCTTTATCTGGCGAGGTGGTAATCATGACCACGTGTGCACCGAGGGCATGCGCAAACTTCACACCCATATGCCCAAGACCACCCAAGCCAATAACACCTACCTTGTCTCCTTTTTTAACCTTCCAATGACGTAAAGGCGACCACGTGGTAATTCCTGCGCACAACAAAGGCGCTGCCCCTTTTGGATCAATATTTTTAGGAATGCTTAAAACAAATTCTTTGTTAACCACTATAGATGTCGAATATCCGCCAAAGGTATGTCCGCCCAAATGCTTTTCCTTCCCATTATAAGTGCCCACCATGCCTTTTTCGCAAAACTGTTCCAAATCTTCTTTACAGGATGCACATTCCTGGCAAGAATCGACCATGCAGCCAACCCCTACCAAATCGCCTTTTTTAAACTTCTTCACATTTTTCCCAACTTCGATCACGTGACCAACAATTTCATGTCCTGGCACCACGGGATATTTTGAGTTTTTCCAATCATTTCTGACCGTGTGAATATCACTGTGGCAAACGCCGCAATAGGTAATATCAATTTTGACATCATCATTGCCACAAGCTCTGCGCTCAATGCTCATGGGTTTCAAATGTGCTTTGGCATCTTCCGCGCCATAGGCTTTTATAGTTGTACTCATAAATTTTTTGTTTTTATATTCGTTGTTTGAAATGAGAAAAAAGAATTAAGAATTAAGAATTAAGAAGAAATTTAAAATTTTGAATCGACTGCACAATGAACATCGGCTGATTTCAATGATTTATTTTAATTCTATGAACGTCATTCAACGCTGGCTTTCATAACAGAATACTAAGAACCCTTATATCATCAAAAGGCTATCCGTCATAGGAATCAGTCCGAGTGAGAACTTCAAAAATCAAAAATCATCAATCGTTAATCTTAAATGCTTCTAAACTTCCTTATTAAACAAACCTGATATTGTGCAGCAAGTTTACCTCTATGTTCTATTCTCTAAGTTCTATTTTCTTATTTTAACTCTCAAAAGTTGTGGTCAATGAAATATCCGCATTCAATAATTTTGATACCGGACAATTTTCTTTTGCTTTAGTAGCAATGTCTTTAAATTTACTCTCACTCATTCCAGGCACCTTTCCTTTTAGCACTAATTCAATTTTCGGAATGCTGCCATCCTCGAAATAGACTTTCGCGGTAGTATCTAGGCTTTGTGCAGTAAATCCTTCTTCAACTAAAAAGAAACTTAACTGCATGGTAAAACATCCGGCATGTGCGGCTCCAATTAATTCTTCAGGATTTGTTCCAACGGCATCCTCAAAACGTGTTTTATAAGCGTAAGGCGAGTTTTTTAATACGCCACTTTCTGTCGTTAATGCACCTTTCCCGTCTTTCCCGCCACCTTCCCAGTGGGCTTTTGCTGTTCTATCAAATTTCATAATTATCAATTTTAGTATTAATTGTTCTTTTAAACTTTTGAAGTGCTGGAACTATTCCAACATCACCATTTGAATTCTGTTATATGTTTGGATTGTAATTTTAAGTTATTGTTTCATAAGTCGTATATCCCTCTTTTCCTAAGGTATAA
Source organism: Gelidibacter sp. (assembly GCF_053579655.1). Taxonomy (NCBI): domain Bacteria; kingdom Pseudomonadati; phylum Bacteroidota; class Flavobacteriia; order Flavobacteriales; family Flavobacteriaceae; genus Gelidibacter; species Gelidibacter sp. Next base: position 45,377 of record NZ_JBMDWE010000014.1, read on the forward strand.
AACGTGTCGGCATCCCATTTTGAAATGGGTATGTGCTCTCTAAAACGGCCTACCAAGTCTGGATTGGAAATATAAAGTTTAGCGAAAGAAACCAAATCGGCATAACCATCCGCAATGATCTTATTACCTGAATTTTCATTAAATCCGCCATTGATCATCAAGGTGCCCTTGTATTTTGGACGATAGCGTTTTGCTATGTGTGGCTCGGCAAACGCTACTTTGGAAACATCATTAAATGGTTCAGATAAATGAATATAAGCCAAATCATAGTCATTACTCAGTTTTTCTATGATATAATCAAATGTCGGAATCGTATCTTTATCTAAGGTCATTCCATAAAGATTGTGGAGCGACGGATTAAAACGTGCCCCAATTCTGTTCTGCGGAATAACTTGTTTAATGGCTTCTAAAGTGTCGAAGAACAAACGCGCTCTATTTTCAATGCTACCACCATAATGATCTTTTCGATGATTGCTGGTGCCATTAAAAAACTGATGAAACAAGTAGCCGTTGGAAGAATGAATTTCAACGCCATCAAATCCAGCTTCCACAGCGTTTTTAGCAGCCTTCTGAAAATCGGCAATCGTCATTTTAATATCCTCCAAGGTCATTTCTTTTGGTGTTACTGTGTCTTTAAACCCCTCAGGAGTGAATGATTTTGCATTCGGATTTATAGCCGAAGGCGCCACAGGTAAATCGCCATTATGAAAATCAGGATGTGATATACGTCCTACATGCCAGAGTTGGATAAAAATCCTCCCGCCAGCATCATGCACTGATTTTGTCACTTTCCCCCAACCTTTTACTTGCTCCTGAGAATAGATGCCTGGCGTATGGATATAACCAACGGCCTGTTTTGAAACCTGCGAGCCTTCGGTAATGATTAATCCTGCAGTGGCTCTTTGAGTGTAGTAAAGCACATGGAGATCTTCTGTTGGTGCACGCGCCACGTTCCCAGCACGACTCCGTGTCATTGGCGCCATGACTATCCTGTTGGGTAAGTGCAGATCGCCCATGGTATACGGTTGTAATAAAGCTTGTTTTGACATATGCTCAGGTGTTAAGAAGAAAGGTTTAACTAGCGGACTAAAATTCAGAATCCAGCCATTGCCATCCGTGAAATTTCAGTATTTGCAAAGCGGCGTGAGTTTCAAAATTAGAGGAATAAATAATTGAAAGTTACTTCTTCCCAATTTAATATGAACCCATTTAAATAAATAGTGGTCCTTGCTAGGAAATGCCTTTTCTTATTTGAATTAACATTTATTTCAAACAGGTCAAGAGCGGAATCTAATTGAAAGTAATTTTGATTTAATAATTCGGATATTGATGATAAGGCTTTGAATGTTAATTTAAGAGACTGATCATTAGGTCAAAGTAACTTTTGTTCGACTAAAAACATGGTCTCACAAACAACTTTCAAATGTTAAAATAATCTAAAAACTCAAGTAACAAGAGTCTAGATCCGCGTTATAAGCGTAAGTATGTTAAACCAATAATCTAATATTATGAAAAAAATTTCAATTGTAATCGTTACCGCTATACTCATTACATCATGTGTATCAAAAAAGAAATATGTTGCTTTAGAGCACGAAAACGGTCAAATTAAAAGTGAACTTACCAAAACAAGAGTTGAAAAAGAAGACCTTGAAAATAAGTTTGCAGCCATTCAATCGAGAGTTGATAGCTACAATCAAAAAATCAATTCTCTTACCAAAGAAAATGACGCCATGTTGGTCAACGTTGACAATATTGCAGTGATTTCTAACGATACTAAAAAAGCAATGCGTAAAACCTTGCAAAATGTTGATCAATCAAAACTTGCTGAAGCTAAGACTTTAAAGGATTCAATGAATCTTGCATTGTCTTATAACCTAACCAAGTCCTTGGACAACAGCAATCTTAACGAAAATGATGACATTTCAATTGACATCAATGAAACTGTGGTTATGATCTCAATTTCTGACAAAATGTTGTTCAACACTGCTAGTTATAAAGTAAGCCCGAAAGCGAATGACATTTTAAAAAAATTGGCCGATGTGATCAATTCTGAGCCAAGTGTTGAAGTTATGGTAGAAGGTCATACAGATTCTAGAAGCATCAGTACAAGTAAAATTGCAGATAACTGGGATTTAAGCGTCATGCGTGCGACTTCAGTAGTTAGAAAATTACAAAAAGATTACGGCGTTGCTCCTGAAAAAATGATTGCTTCAGGTAGAAGCTCTTACAAGCCTCTTGCTGAAAACGATAACAATGAAAACAGAGCAAAAAACAGAAGAACACGTATCGTGATCCTTCCAAACTTAGATAAATTCTTTGCATTAATGGATTCAAACCAATAGCATTTGAATTTAATTAATTAATCCGAAAAAGGACTGTTAGAAATAACGGTCTTTTTCTATTTTAAATGCTTTTTGCATATAAAAAAAAACTAATTTCGTTTCACATAATCTATCGAAAACCATCGTGAAAAAGCACAGCAGCTTACCTAAAAACTTCTTATTTATTTCCCGTTGGGGAGAAATTCTTGACCTAGCCTACGCGATAAAAAACGAAGGCAATGATGTTAAATTATATATAGCGGACAAGGACTCGAAAGAGATTGGCGATGGCTTTGTACAAAAAGTCAAAGATTGGAAAAAACATATCGATTGGGCTGATATTCTTATTTTCGATTACACGGGTTATGGTGAAGAGTGTGAGCAATTAAGAGCCGCAGGCAAAATTGTATTTGGAGGAAGCACCTATACCGACCTTCTTGAATTGGATCGAAATTTCGGTCAGAACGAGCTCAAAAAACATAAAATAAAGACCTTACCTTTTAAAGAGTTTTTGAGCTTCCAGGATGCCATTACGTATGTGGAAAAAAATCCAGACGCCTATGTCATTAAACCTTGTGGGGAAACGCAAGAACTCAAGCAACTCTTGTTTGTAGGAAGTGATGATGAAGGCTTGGATGTTATTCGTGTGTTAAAGGCTTATGACAAATCATGGGGCGATGATTTCGGCAATTTTCAATTGCAGAAAAAAGTGAAAGGTGTTGAAATTTCAGTCTCTGCATTTTTTAATGGAAAGGAATTTTTAAAACCCATCAATGTCACGTTCGAACATAAAAAATTATTCCCAAAGGAATTAGGCGTATCTACTGGCGAAATGGGCTCCAGTATGTTTTGGGTCAATCGATCCCCCATTTTTGATGCTACTTTGAAAAAATTTGAGCAAACCTTGATTAAGCACAATTTCCTGGGCCATATTGATATCAATTGTATTGTCAATGGCAACGGGATTTATCCCTTGGAGTTTACCTCGCGTTTTGGCTATCCCCAAGTTTTTATTCAGCGCGCTGGTATTACAGGACCAATTGGCGAAATGCTGTACAAAGTGGCTTCTGGCCAAACCTTTGATATCAGCACAAAAAAGGGTTTTCAAGTAGGCGCTTTTATTGTCGTCCCTCCGTTTCCTTATGAAGACAAAAAGACCTTTGAATTATTTTCAAAAGATGCCGTCGTAGTCTTTAAGAAAGATATGAAAGAAGGTATCCATCCCATGCATCTCAAAAAAGTGAATGACGAATGGTTGATTACCGGAAATATAGGCATCGCACTTTTGGTTACAGGAACGGGAATTACCATGAAAGATGCGCAAAAAATGATGAACAATAGAATAGGTAGTGTCATTGTGAACAATTGTTATTACAGAACTGATATTGGCGACAGATGGCTTGAGGATTCAGACCGCTTATGGTCTTGGGGATTATTATAACCATTTATGGAAGACTTTATTTTCAGAGAATTAACCGATGATCCACAGGCCTTTTTTGAGATGCTTCCTCAGGATTGGCAGGATGAGATTGTTCCTTTTTGGGACGATTATAAAGCTGAATCCAAAATTTATATCCTTGAAAAACATTTAGCCATTATTGGTGGTGGTATCGTTTTTTACAAGTCGCCTCCTCATTTTGAGTATTTTGAAAGCGAAGCCAGCTCCTTTTTCAATAAGGGCTATTTGTATCTAGGATTTATTTGGATTACAGAAGACCAGCGCAATAAGAACTTAGGAAGTGTTTGGCTGCAGCAACTCAAAACACAAAATCCTAATCAAAAATATTTCTTGCTGACTGAAGAGGATTATCTCCAACATTTTTACGAGAAAAACGACTTTTATCGTATCAAACAAGTTCAAAATCAAGAGCATCAAGAATGGTTGTACTTAACCAAAAGCCATCCCAACTAAAGTAATCCTGATTTTAAATCGTATGCTTTCTAAACTTATAAAAAATCAAGATTGCTTTTACTCGGCACTACATTTCATAAGTTTTTCAAGCAAGAGCTTTCCTTTAAAAATTTCGATAAAAATTCGTTAATATAGGATATCATGGGTATTTTTGCATAAAAATTTAGAATTCATGTTTACTCTATTAAGAAGTTTCAAAGCTGTTGCCATTTTAGAAGGCATTTCCTACTTGGTCCTGTTTGCCAACATGTTATTTATCAAACCTTTCAATCCAGAAGTTTACCAAACCCTACTTTACCCAATTGGTATGAGCCACGGTTTACTATTTATAGCCTACGTGCTCCTAGCGTTACTGGTCGGATCCAAATTAAAATGGTCGTTTAAAACTCTAGGTATTGTGTTGTTGGCGTCGTTGCTTCCTTTTGCTACATTTTTTATTGAGAAGAGATATTTAAGCACCACAGCATAAGGTCTGAATACGGCACTACTTTCAAGATTGCTTTGTCAAGTTAGGTCTTTCTGAGCCCTGGGCAATATTCTTGAATATGCTGGTGCTGTTTTTCATTTTGTATGTCAATTTGTTGTTTCATATGCCATTGCTCGAAAAGTATTAGGGCGACTGTTCAATAGATTTTCATCAATCACAAAACATAATTTGTCGATTTTTTAATCGCTCATAACACCGCTTCGGAACATCGCCCATTTGGTTCCTTTATTACTGAGCATTACGTTGTTTCGATTTGGTCGTATAAAAAGATCCATATTTATCAGTTCAAAAAGTTTCCATTATCTTACGGATGATAAGATTGAAAATTTAAAAAAAATCCAAACCAAAACTACCTATCTCGAGGGTAAACAACAAGAACCAAAGCTTATAATACGGCTAACAATATTGATAAAAGGATCTTGATACTCGGACGTAACCTGACTAACTTAGGTGTTTTTAGAAAAAATATCCAAATTTATATTGGGGCCATTCGGGCATTAATAAAGACATCACGATTATGGGCCGACAATTGGTACAAACTACACAATGCATTCCATTGGATATCTATGCTTTCAGCAGCAATAAACGTTGGGTGAATTATGAATATATCATGTCTGATTTCTTTGATCATCTCCTTTAGTCCATTAGCTATTTTATTTGGAACTTTTTGAATTGACACCAACCATTTTTGATGCTTCCAAAAATTAAGTCATAAAAAAAGCAGCCTTATTATTATAAATAAGACTGCCGAAATTATCTTGAAATAGCAAGTTATTAATTACCTGCTTTTTCCTTTGCTTCTTTTTTCATTTGGTCATTAGCAATAATAGCTAACTCCACACGTCTATTTTTTGCTCTTCCTTCAACGGTTGAGTTATCATATTTAGGCTGATTTGGGCCGTACCAGTTGGTGGTAAAACGACCAGATGAAATGCCCTGCCCAGATAAATAAGACGTTACTGCTTGCGCACGTTGTTTAGAAAGTGTCATGTTAAAATCAGCTGGACCTGTACTATCTGTATGACCTTCCACTAAGATATTAGTATCTGGATATTCTTTAAAAATACCTGCTAATTTAGCTAGCGTTGAAGCAGAGGCACTGTTGATATTGTATTTATTGGTAGCAAAGTACACCCCACTACTTTCATCAAAAACAACATTTATTCCTTCTCCAACACGCTCCACTTGGGCTCCTGGGATTACTTCCTCAATACGTTCAGCCTGTCTGTCCATGCGGTCGCCAATATAATTACCAGCAACTCCACCTACAACAGCTCCAATAATAGCGCCTAAGGCTGAATTATTTTTACTTCCAACGTTATTGCCTATAATGCCACCGATTACGGCGCCACCACCAGCACCGATAACGGTTCCTTTTTGTTTGTTGTTAGCATTTCTTGTGGCATCGCAACTCACTAATGCACATACCATAAATAATAGAGCTATTGTTTTTATCGTGTTTTTCATAATTCAAGTTTTATAAAGTTGTTCTTGTAAAGTTTAAGTTGATATTAAAGGGTTTGCCTTCAAATTGAATAGTTTGGGTGATTTGCATGGTGTTATCATTCAAGTATCTCAAATTCATTCGGAATCCTGTATTTTTATCGAGATCCTTTTTCTTTGCATCTGTAAATTTCATGGTAAAATCAAAATTACCTGAATTTTTACCCATTTCATTTGCCGCCCATCTAAAGTTTCTTACGCCAGTTGAACAGTCAGAATTTGTAATATTATAGGTGCCGGTGCTGTTATTGGACCTAAAAAACCATTGGCTATCTGTAAAACAGGATGCTGTGGCATCATTAAATAATTGTGTGTTAAATTTCCCTTGTGCGTCATAAGTTACAGAATTGAGTACCCAATTGCCGTCAACTGTTTTTCTTGCAGATTTTTCAACCTTTGAGAGTGAGCAGGATACAAATAGCGTGGCTATAAGTAGTATTATTCCTAATTTTTTCATTGTGATAAGTGTTAAATTGGTTTATACAAAGATACGATTCTTACTACAGAATGGTTGTTAACGGTTTCCCATAATTTGTAAGAAATTATAAATTAAAAGTTATTATTTTAGTCTATCTTTAACATACTCAATGGTTGTTTTTCCATGTGCTGCGGCTTTCCGTCCTCTCCTAAATTGACCATAATAATATTATCCACCGTTAGAATAGTCTCTCGAGTCATCATATTTCGTGCTTCACACTTGAGAATCAATGAGGTGTGTCCAAACTTGACAACTTCCATTCCTATTTCAATAATGTCACCTTGTTTGGCTGAGCTCATAAAGTTGATTTCAGAAATATATTTGGTAACAATCTTTGAGTTTTCGACTTGTATTACAGTATATAAAGCCGCTTCTTCGTCGATCCAAGCTAAAAGTCGGCCTCCAAATAATGTTCCGTTTGGATTTAAATCTTCCGGTTTCACCCATTTTCGGGTATGAAATCTCATCATAAATTTTGTTTTTTTAAGTTGGTTAAAATAATTCAGGAGCGTAATCTTTGTTCGGAATTTTCAAATCCGTTTTCAATTCCGCATTTAGTTTTTTTATAAAATAGGACGCCAATAGTGGTGATTCCATTTCAATATTTTGATGCACAAAGAAATTAATTTCCTTAATTCCTTGTTGCTGCCATTCTTTAAGACGCTCGACCCATTGGTCTAATCTGTTATAATCGCTCTCATGGTTAGCGCCAACAAATCTTATAAATCCAGTACCATTGGTTAAGCGCATGTGCATTAAATCCCGTCTTCCAGCGGTATCCACAATGACGTTTGAAATGTTATGGGATTCCAATAAATCATATAACCTTTCCGCTATAACCATATCATTATACCAATCCGTATGGCGAAACTCAATGGCGAGTGGGATATCTATTGGCCATGCTTTTACGAAAGCTTCCACTTTATCCAAATCCTTGGGCGCAAAATTAATGTGCATTTGCAGGAATATCGTTCCTAATTTTTCTTTGAGCTGAACGGCATTGTTCAGGTAATCATCCACTACCTTTTCCACCGCATGCAACCGTTTCCAATGACTAATTTCCTGAAATAGTTTCGGGAAAAACTTGAATCCAGGAGGTGTTTTTTCATACCAAGTATTAAATGTATCTGGCGAAAAAATACGGTAAAAAGTAGCATTGAGTTCTATGGCATTAAACTGTTGGGAATAATAAGTCAATTCATCTTTAGTTCCCTTTGGATAAAAGCCTTTTAAATCAGCCTTGCTCCATTTGGCGCAACCGACGTAAACTTCTATTTGATTGTTGTTTTTATAATGACTCAAAACACCTGCAGTATCCTGATGGTCAAGCGGTAGCGTAAAGTCGATTTCCTGAGGATTATCAACACTTCCAAATTTCATAATCTTAAGTTTTGAACTTGAAATCAAAGGTACTTCAATCCCATCAAAATTCATTTATAAAAGAATTCAAACCTTCGATAAAGACATCAACAAAACGCATTTGTTGATAAAAAAGTTAACAACATCTCTTCGGATTGCCTTATAAGAAATTCATTATGCTTAATTTTAAGAAAATATGACGCTATGAAAACTAGAACCCATGTTTTGCTTCGCATCAGACCTGCACTCTCTAACGCAAGAATATACGATGCCATGAGTAGTGAAGAGCGTTTTCAAAACACCATTTTACGTCCCATATTGATGCTTCAAAATGACCTTCTGATTGAAGTTTTTAAAAATTATATTGCAAAGCATAAAAATGTCTTTTATGGGCTATCTTTGCCGAAACAATTGGACTATATAGAAAACGTTATCCATAAGGATATGAAGTTCAGAAACTCAATTAAAGGAATGATCATTGGTCAATTTACCGTTGAGGAGTACGTTATTTATATTGAATATTTATCGGCCTTAAACAAGCGCATGATGAATCTGGTGAGAGAACGTTTTATTAGTCATATCCAACTATTTGAGCCACACATGGCAAAAGTTATATGAAAATAAAAAGTGATGTTTTGCAAGCTTGTTATGACTACGCCAATAAGCGCATTGCCAACTATAAAAATGAAATCGAAACCATTAAAGAATCCATCGAAAGCAATGACAAAAGCGGCGATGATGATGACGATTCTGGAAATGGAAAACTCTTTAATGATCTAGAGAAAAACTCGCAACATCTCACAGATGCCCAAAAAATGTTGGATAGCTTAAAAGCAATCAGTCCGAAAATGGTTTCTGAAACCATAGTATTGGGGAGTTTGGTAAAAACAACCTCAAATAACTTTTTCATCTCTATTAGTGCTGGGAAGATTGACCTCGATGAGATGAGTGTTTTTGCCATTTCATTAGGCTCTCCGATTGGCTTGCTTCTTAAAAACAAAACCAAAGGAGATCAGGTGGAGTTTAACGGCAACACCTTTACCATTACCGAAGTTATATAAGCGGTTCGCCATTAATATTGGTCGTCAATACGCTGCTCATATAATTAAAATAAGGCCTGACCGCTTTATACGATGTGTTGACCTCTTCTAAAAAATTTGGCGAGGCTACTTGTTGATCGGAATACTTTCTCGTAAATACAAACTGCTTTTTGCGGATTAAATCAATGGCTTTGTGTTCCTTATCAAAGCCTTTTGGAGCTGTTTTTAACTCATCGCCCGCAAATTCGCCCCAAATGGTTTTGAATTTTTTCTCATTAATGATGGAACGAATCTCATCATCATACATTTCAAATTCTTTTCTGATTCTCAATAAATCGTCTTTGGAAGGATCCCAAAATCCAACCGCAATGAACGATTCATTATTGGGCTGGATGTGCAAATAATAACCACCTCTCAACTCGGGTTTCCTTCTGCTGAAAGAGCCACTAAAATGAGTTTTATAAGGCGCTTTGTTTTTTGAAAAGCGGACGTCTCTATATATTCGAAACATCTTTACGCGATCCACATCATCATGCACTTTCAAAGCATCAAACACCGTGTTGAAGCACTTTTTAGCCTCCGCTTCAAGTTCTTTAAATTCACTTTTATGGTCGTTGAACCAATCTCTATCATTATTTTCTTTCAGCAGTTTGAGAAATTCCAATAAGTCATTGGAGAATGCATTTGTTTCGGGCATATTCATGTGTTTTTTCAAGTTTTAAAGGTACAAAAAAGCTCAGCAGACTCGCGTATATCATTAGGAAGGATAAGGCGATGAAATGCACTTAAAAAGAGTTTCGACTCCTAATAACGTCCGGAGGTTCGTTTAGTCCAAGCATCGAGCATCCAGCTCGATTTTTCTAAATCTCTGATGTATGACCCCATTAAATCATTGGTGCCTTCATCTTTGGCGGCAACGGCCTTTTCGATAACTTTTGACAATTGTCTTAGAATGATTTTATGGTCATTTAAAAGCTCCGTAATCATCTCAATGTCCGATTGCATTGGAGAAACTTCCTTAAGAGAGGATATCTTTAGATAATCTTCCAAATTGCTCATTGGATGAAAGCGCAACGTTAGAATGCGTTCGGCAATGTCATCAATTTTGACACGCGCATCGTTATAAAGGTCTTCAAATTTAACATGAAGGTCAAAAAAGTTTTTCCCCAATATATTCCAATGGAAATTTCTTAGTTTTTGATAATAAATATGATAATCAGCCAATAGTGTATTGAGTTCAATAACTATTGGAAGTAGTTTTTCGTCTTTAATATTTAAGTAGCTCATGGTCGTATATTTTAAGAATTCTTCACTGATATCCTTTTAATATACGTTTAAATTAAAAAGCTTAGGATCTGGTTAACAGATTTTAACGTGATTTAAATTTTATTAACGTAAATCATGTTAAAGCCATTTCTTTCTTTTAAAATAAATTAACATCATCAAAAAGATGAAAACCATGATACCCATAAGGATGAAATAACTGTGTTTATAATGTAATTCTGGCATGTTGTCAAAATTCATCCCATAAATCCCGGCAATGAAGGTTAAGGGTATAAAAACCGTGGCAATAATGGTCAGCAGTTTCATGACTTCATTCATTTTATTGCTGATGATGCTCATATACATATCCAACAAACCCCAAACCATTTCCCGATACATTTCAATACTTTCATTGACCTGTACGATATGATCGTATAAATCCCTTAAAAAATTGTGTGTTTTTTCGTCAATAATATGATGTTCCATTTTATCAAGATGGCTAATAACCTCCCGTAATGGAAATACTGAGCGTCTAATCTTCAAGACTTCACGTTTTAGACTTTGGATGGTTGTCGCTGTTTCGTTATTATCAGAATTACCCTCAAAAACCCGGTCTTCAATGTCTTCAATTTTATCTCCGAAGGCCTCAATAACGGTTATATAGTGATCGACTACAGCATCAATAATGGCATACATCAAGTAATCAGGTCCCAAACTACGTACGCGACCTTTTCCAGAATAAATACGCGCTCTCAAATCATTAAAAACATCGCCATCAGCTTCCTGAAAAGTCAATAGATAATCTTCTCCCACAACCATACTGACTTGTTCATAAACAAGCTCTTCATTTTTTAAATAGAGCATCTTTAGAATAACAAACAAATAATCCTCAAATTCATCGATTTTAGGACGGTGCGTGGTATTTACAATATCCTCTAAAGTCAAAGGATGTAAACCATAATTATTGCCTAATTTCTCAATTTCTGAAGTATTATTCAGTCCGTTGATATTAATCCAGGTGACATGCTGAGTGCCCTTAAAATGTAAAGCTTCCTCTACATTTTGAGTTTCTATGGTAGTGTAAGCCTCTTTGTTATAATTAATAATATCAATAGCAGTTACGGCATTTTGCTTTTTACCTCTATAGTAAACTGAACCGGGGGAACGGTTAACAGTTTGGTAAGATTTTTTTTTCTTTTTAGATTTCATTTGTGAATGCGAGTGGTCAAGATGGGTTTAAAAGTAGAAAAACTTTTCCTTATAGTATAGCTCAATTTATGAATATAAAATTACTATCGATTTAAGCGCTGCCAGACTTAAAAATCATTTATATTTGAATAATTGAATTTAGGCTTGCTTTTTGATATTATTTTGTCTAATATGCAAGTTAATTTTTTACAAACAGTTAATTAAAATGGGAAGACCACCTACAAGACCGATCAAATTTAGAGACGGCTTCTATATAGAAATAAGAAATAAAGGAAAAACTACTGGAATTAAAATCCATAGAGACACTAAGGAACACATGATGCGTACTATTAAAGAGTATGAATTGACAAAGGAAGTGATCATTTTGGGTGAATCTAAAAACGGAAAATGGGTAAATAAAAACCCTATACTTCATGTGGTCGAAGAAGAATAAAACCTCCTTTTCATCAACCTTCTTAAAAAATATTACTACTTCTAAATAAAAAATTCATAAATTGTTGTGTTTTTAATTAAAAACCAATGATTTATGAATTTTTCTTCTTCAAATAATCCTCCAGTTTATTTTTGGGTCACTGGCCTTACTGCATTGGTTTGGAATATATTTGCTGTTTACAGCTATGTCCTGCAGGATTATTCAAACTCAGGGCAATTTAATGAACTTTCTGACGCTGATCAAATCTTAGCAGATGATTTTCCAGCGTGGTATATTTCTGCATTTGCCATTGCTGTGTTTGCAGGATTGTTGGGCGCTATTTTCTTATTATTTCCTAAACGTTGGGCATACTATGTTTTCATCATCGCTCTCATTTCTACAGGGATTCAACAGTTTTATGTGTTGACGGTAGTAAATCCGAGAGATATTTTTTTAAGTTTGAGCGCTCTAGTCATTTGTGTTTTCCTTGTTTGGTTTTCAAGGCTGGCAATAGGAAGAGAGTGGCTGAATTGATGCTTTTCTTAAAGCTAAAGTTATTCTACGGACTCAAATTCCACCGTATTTAAAATCAATCCAGAAGCAGGTGCAATATAATTCATCACTTCTGTACTTTCTGGCTGGAGGCTTTCAACAATATAATCTAAGGTAATTTGGTTTTTACCTAATTTAACGAGAGTTCCCATCATCGTCCTAATTTGATTATAACCAAAACCTTCTCCCCTGACCGTTAGCAAATACGATTGCTTCGGAAAGAAACTTGCACTGATCATTTCATTTTCTGTCAAATTGCATGAGGCGACCGCTCGTGTATACAATCCGTTTTCTGAAATATTTGAACAGTAGCCTTTAAAATTATGGGTGCCTTCAAAAAGTTTGGCGCCTTTGGTCATTAATTCAATATCCAAGGCATCTCTAAAGGTGGTCATGAGGGAAGCACAAAACGGATGCGATTTTTGACCGTGAGCAAACACGTACACATATTCCTTCATCTTGGCGTCATGAATGACATTAAAACCCTTATCAACTTCCTGCATGGACAATGCTCTAACATCTTGTGGCAAATAATAATTAAACTGCTCCAAAAATGCATCAAAATCCAAAATAGGTTCTTCCATGAATAGCTCGAACGCAGTGTTATTAGCAGAAACCATGGCATCGGTTCTACCTACGGCAAGGGTTTTAAATTTTTTAGTCTTGTCAAAAACGAAGTTTAAAGTTTTATCAATTGCCAAATGCAAGGTTCTGAGATTCGGCTGCTTTTGCCAACCATGATAACGAAACCCCAAATATTGGATTTTTATGAGGTAAAAAAAGTTTTGATTCATGGCGTCAAAGTTATAGACAATATAATCAATTTAAGAATTTGACAGAAAGCATCTTCACATTTATACTAAGTTGAAATTGAAATCGAAATTGAAGTTGAAATTGAAGCTAGGCTGTCAGGAAACAAGGAATACAATTATTTCTTCTCTCGATTCTTAAGAACAGTTTCAATATCGGATAGTTTAAATCCTTTGGCTTGTAGCAACATTAAATAATGAAAGAGCAAATCGGCACTTTCATTTAAAAACAGGTCGTCATTATCGTCCTTAGCTTCAATAACCACTTCAACAGCTTCCTCGCCCACTTTTTGAGCCAGTTTATTGATCCCTTTTGCAAAAAGCGACGCTACATACGAATCTTCTGGTTTTGAATTGGTGCGGCGCTCTTCAATGGTTTGCTCTAATTTGGAAAGAAATCCGAAGTTTGAAATGTTATTTTCATTCCAACAGGTATCTGATCCTTTATGACAGGTTGGACCTTCTGGATGTGCTTGAATCAATAAGGTGTCATTGTCGCAATCTACTTTTAGGTCGACCACATTTAGAAAATTCCCGCTTTCTTCGCCTTTAGTCCATAAACGTTGTTTACTGCGACTGTAAAAAGTCACTTTTCCGATTTCTTGAGTTTTGTTAAAAGCTTCTTCATTCATATAGCCTAACATCAGGACGTTTTTGGTAATTGCATCTTGAATGATGGCAGGAATTAGGTTGTCGGAGTTATATTTTAAGTTCATATGGTTTATTTTTTTACCACGAATTCACGAACGATTTTCTAAATGCAATTCTAATGTGCATCCGAATTTATGCGTATTAGTTTATGGGATTTTTTTATAGTCTTACTTCTATATTATTTTTCTTCAAGGCTTCCTTCAAGTCTTTGATTTCAATTTCGCCAAAATGAAATACACTTGCAGCCAATGCGGCATCTGATTTTCCTTTTTGGAAGGTATCGACAAAATGCTGAATAGTCCCTGCGCCTCCCGAGGCAATTATTGGAATATTCAATGCGGTTGATAATTTAGCTAATGCTTCATTCGCAAAACCATCTTTAGTGCCATCATGATCCATGGAAGTAAACAGTATTTCGCCAGCACCGCGCGTTTCAACTTCCTTGGCCCAAGCAAACAGATTCAAATCTGTTGCAATACTGCCACCTGCTAAATGAACGATCCATTCGCCATCAATTTGTTTTGCATCGATGGCCACAACCACACATTGACTTCCAAATTTATCAGCCAATTCATTGATAAGTTCTGGTCGTTTTATGGCGGAAGAATTAATAGATACTTTATCGGCTCCCGATTTTAACAATACATCCACATCTTCTATTGATGAAATTCCACCGCCAACCGTAAAGGGAATATTGACTTGTTCGGCCACTTTCATGACCATCTCCAAAGTCGTTTTTCGTCCTTCCAAAGTTGCTGAAATGTCAAGAAACACTAATTCGTCTGCCCCTTTTTCCGCGTATCGTTTTGCCAATTCAACAGGATCTCCCGCATCAATCAGATTCACGAAATTGACACCTTTTACAGTGCGTCCATCTTTTATGTCCAAACAAGGAATAATTCGTTTTGTAAGCATGTTTTTTCTGCCAACGCAGGGGTTTTAATTAATATTTTAGAAAAAGCGTTCCAAATCCTGTAAACTAATTCTGTTCTCATAAATGGCTTTTCCGATGATGACGCCTTCACAGCCCAATTCTTTCAATTTCGGCAATTCATCAATATGTGAAATGCCACCAGAAGCAATCAGTTTTATAGATTGACCGGAACTGCTGTTTGAACATTCGGCAATAATATTGCGATAGAGATCAAATGACGGTCCTTCCAACATGCCGTCCTTGGCGATATCAGTACACACCACATATTGAACCTTCTGTCGTTGATAATTTTTAATGAACGGAATGACCTCCAAAGTACTTTCCTCCTGCCAACCGCTTATGGCAATTTTGCCATTGTTGCAATCGGCTCCTAAAATAATTTTAGCCGATCCGTATTTTTCAATCCACGACTCAAAAGTCTTCGGATCATTTACGGCGATACTTCCGCCAGTTATTTGTTTGGCGCCAGAGTTGAACGCAATATGAAGATCTTCGTTGGATTTGAGTCCGCCGCCAAAATCAATCTTTAAAGTTGTTTTTGAAGCGATTTGCTCCAAAACCTTGTAATTGACGATATGTTTTGCCTTAGCACCGTCCAAATCGACGAGATGCAAGTATTCAATCCCTGCAGATTCAAATTGCTTGGCGACCTCTAACGGATTTTCGTTATATATTTTTTTTGTGTTATAATCTCCTTTTGTCAAACGGACACATTTGCCGTCTATAATATCTATTGCTGGTATGATTCTCATGTTGATTGTAAAAGTTTAAAATTAAATATTAGAAGTATAACACGTAAATAATACTTCTATAGCATTTATTGTTTATTCTGATTTTTCTTAGCGGTATTTATTGACGCCACGGTTATCGCTAAAAGCTCAGAGCCTTCCTTTTTCAGTTTTCTTATTTCTTCAATATGCTCAGGAAGAATTTCTTCAAAAATTTCTAACCAATACACACTCTCATCTGCTTCTTCTTCAACAATTTTTAGCTTATTAATAAAATCTGCAGTTGATTTTGCTCGTTGTGAAGCTCGATAATTTGCTCCAACAGAACTTGAGCTTTTAATCAGCTGATAAACAAACGCGTTGAACTCTCTTGATTTAGGGACTTTAAAGCAAAACTGCCAACAGTTTAAAGCAAAGCGTTTTGTCCTCTCTATAAGTTCATTTTTCATAATGTTAGTTTTGTGTTACACTTCAATCATTTAACTTATAATATGTTATATCACACTTTATATATTAAACATTCAAACACTTACTCTCCTCAAATTCTACTTTAAACTTTTAATATTGAAAATTTCACTTCTAATATTTTACTTCGTATTTCTAATATCAGATATCTAACTTTAAAAAATTAGCTAATATCTGCGCTCCTTCTGTGCTGCTTTTTTCTGGATGAAACTGGACACCGTAAAAATTGTCTTTTTTCAATGCAGAACTATAAGCGATGCCATAGTTGGTTTGCGCGATCGTGTGCTCACATATTTCTGCATAATAACTGTGCACAAGATACATATAGACATCGTTTTTTATGTCCATAAATAAATTTGATTTCAAATTAAAAATCGTGTTCCAGCCCATTTGTGGAACTTTTACTGTATCAGGAAAACGTTTGACATCCACATCAAAAACACCCAAACCTTTTGTATTGCCTTCTTCCGTGGCATTGCACAACAATTGCATTCCTAAACAAATCCCCAAAACGGGCTGCTTGAGCGTCGGAATTAATTCATCCAATCCCGAATTTTTAAGCATTTCCATAGCACTATTGGCATGTCCAACACCTGGGAAAATCACTTTATCAGCTGCTTGAATAAGTTCTATATTATTACTCAAAACAGGATTAAAACCTAAACGATTGCAGGCAAATTGAACACTTTTTGTGTTTCCGGCACCGTAGTCTATGATTACAATTTTCATTTAAAATCAATTTTAAAGCTCCAATCTAAGCATTGGAATTTGGTACTTGTAATTTGTTTTATAGCATTCCTTTTGTGGAAGGTAAAATCATTTTTTCCAAATCACGTTTGATGGCCATTTTGATGGATTTTGCAAAGGCTTTAAAAATGGCTTCAATTTTATGATGTTCATTTTCGCCTTCTGCTTTGATGTTTAAATTACACTTTGCGCCGTCTGTAAAGGATTTGAAAAAATGAAAGAACATCTCTGTCGGCATTTTGCCAATCATTTCACGTTTAAATTCTGCGTGCCAAACCAACCAATTTCGTCCGCCAAAATCGATGGCCACTTGCGCTAAACAGTCGTCCATTGGCAAACAGAATCCGTAGCGTTCTACCCCTAACTTATTGCCCAAAGCTTTCGCAAATACTTCGCCTAAAGCAATGCCTGTATCTTCGATGGTGTGATGTTCATCCACTTCTAAATCGCCTTGTACTTTGATGTCCAAATCCAATTGCCCGTGACGTGCAATCTGATCGAGCATATGATCAAAAAAAGCGATTCCGGTGTCAATATTACTTTTTCCGGTACCGTCAAGGTTGAGATTGATGGCGATTTTGGTTTCATTGGTGTTTCGTTCCAGAGTTGATGTTCGATCTTCTGCTTTCAGAAAATTATAAATCTGTTCCCAATTGTTTGTTTCTAATGCGATGTAATCTTGCAGTGCTTCCTGTTCGGCATCGATAAAGTCAGACGCTGGGTTATTTATAAAAACAGCTTTTGAACCTAAGTTTTTCGCCAATTCAACGTCCGTCAAGCGGTCGCCAATAACAAACGAATTCTCCAAATCATAATCGTCCGAAAAGAATTGCGTCAACAATCCAGTCCTTGGCTTACGCGTTGGCGCATTGTCCTCATCAAAAGTACGATCTATAAATTCATGCTTAAAATGAATCCCTTCCGACTGAAAAGTTTCTAACATAAAATTATGAACCGGCCAAAAGGTATCTTCCGGGAAAGAGTCCGTGCCCAACCCGTCTTGATTGGTTACCATGACAATTTCGTAATCCAATTCATTAGCTATTTTTCCTAAATACTGAAATACTTTAGGGTAAAATGACAATTTTTCATAACTGTCAATTTGATAATCTTTTGGTTCAAGAATAATGGTGCCATCACGGTCTATAAATAATACTTTTTTCATGTAATTTAATCTTTATAGTTTTTTAAAATTTTCAATAAGTTTTAGGTTTTCTTCTTTTGTCCCAATGGTCAATCGCAAGCAATTCTCGCACAAGGGCTGGGTTGTTCTATTGCGAATGACGATGCCATTTTCAATCAATTGTTGATAGCGTTTATTGGCATCATCGACCTTTACCATCACAAAATTAGCGTCAGATGGATAGACTTTCTCTATAAAATCAACATCTTCCAATGCTTTAAATAAAGTGTCTCTTTCCTCTATGATACAGGCGATTTGAGAATTAACAAGTACTTTTTTTTCCAATCCTTCAATTGCCTTCCGTTGGGTCAATTCATTAATATTGTAGGGCGGTTTAATTTTGTTCAGCGTCGCTATAATTTCTGTGGAAGCGAAACACATCCCCAAACGAATACCTGCCATTCCATAAGCTTTGGACAAGGTTTGCGTAACCACAAGATTTGGAAACTCATTCAATCTAGACAACCAACTTTCATCTTCCGAAAAATCAATATAGGCTTCATCGACCACTACAATCCCTTTGAAGTTTTTTAATAGAAACTCTATAGTGTTAGCCTCAAAACTATTTCCTGTCGGATTGTTTGGGGAGCATAAAAACAGAATTTTACTATTTGCATTTGCAGCCTCCAAAATAGCCGTCGTTTGTGGCTGAAACGATTCTGATGTCAGATTGATTTTAAGCACTTCAACCGCGTTGACATTAGCCAATACCTCATACATGCCATAGGTTGGCGGAAGAATTAATAGGTTGTCTTTATTCGGCTCGCAGAACATTCTGATCAATAAATCCAGCACTTCATCACTCCCATTTCCCAAAAGAATATTCTCTGAAGGCACATTTTTTATTTTAGAAATCAGCACTTTTAATTCGCCCTGTTGCGGATCAGGATAGCGATTGACGCCATTGTCATACGGGTTTTCATTGGCATCAAGAAAGGTTAAATTGTCTTTACTGCCTTTAAATTCGTCACGTGCCGAAGCATATGGTTTTAAGGCTTTTATTGTAGGCCTTATGAGATCTTGGATATTCATTATTTTAGGTCTTTTAATCGGATGGATACTGCGTTCTTATGAGCCTGCAAGCCCTCTGCCCCTGCCATTAACTCTATGGTTTTACCTATGTTTTGCAGACCTTGTTTTGTGATTTTCTGAAAGGTGATACTTTTTAAAAAACTATCTAAATTCACTCCAGAATAGGCTTTACTAAATCCGTTGGTTGGCAAGGTGTGGTTGGTTCCAGAAGCGTAATCGCCTGCACTTTCAGGTGTGTAATCGCCAATAAACACCGATCCAGCATTGCTAATCCCGTCGATAAATAGCGCTTCATTTTTTGAGCATACAATAAAGTGTTCAGGTCCGTAGGCATTGATAAAATCCAGTGCTTCTTGATCGTCTTTAATCAAGATCAACTTTGAGTTTTCAATAGCTTTCTTGGTCATGATTTTTCTTGGCAAAACGTCTAATTGTTGTTCTATTTCCGTTTCTACTGCTGCAATAAAAGCTTCTGAATTGGAGACCAAAATCACTTGACTGTCCGCGCCATGTTCTGCCTGACTAAGTAAATCAGAGGCCACATAAGCTGGATTTGCTGTGTCATCGGCAAGTACGAGCAATTCACTCGGACCGGCAGGCATATCAATAGCCACACCATATTTGGTGGCCAATTGTTTTGCTACAGTGACAAATTGATTTCCTGGTCCAAAAATTTTATAAACCTGAGGTATCGTTTCCGTGCCAAAGGTCATGGCTGCAATGGCTTGGATACCGCCAACTTTGTAAATTTTGGTCACACCACATAGTTGCGCTGCATATAGAATTTCATTCGCAACAGTTCCTTGTTTATTAGGCGGCGTACAAAGTACCATTTCTTTACATCCTGCAATTTTCGCTGGAACGGCAAGCATCAATACCGTAGAAAACAAAGGTGCAGTTCCTCCTGGAATATACAATCCGATTTTTTCAATAGCGCGTTTCTCTTGCCAACAGTTGACACCTGGCATCGTTTCCACTTCAATCCGGTTTGTTTTTTGCGCTTTATGAAAAGTCTCAATGTTTTGCTTTGCCATTTGAATGGCCGCTTTCAATGCATCGGGAACATTTTGCGAGGCAGCTGTTATTTCATCTGCAGAAACTTCGGTGACTTCGGCATCAATTTCATCAAAAAGAGCTGTGTATTTTTGAATCGCCTGATTGCCATGTCTTTTGACATCATCAAAGATTTGAATGACAGTTTCTTCAATCGTATCCAACGATTGGGTGGGCCGTTTAATTAATTCTGGCCAAGAGGCGCGATTTGGATTTTTTATGATTTTCATACTTCTGATGTAACGCTTTATTTAGAAATTGATGTGATTAAATCACCATATTTTCAATGGGACAAACTAAAATACCTTCTGCTCCATTGGCTTTTAACTCGTCAATGACTTCCCAGAATTCATTTTTATTGATGACGGAATGTATGGAACTCCAACCCTCTTGTGCCAATGGTAACACTGTAGGACTTCGCATCCCAGGCAGGACGCTGATAATTTTATCGAGCTTGTCGTTAGGAGCGTTTAGAAGCACATATTTTGACTGTCGTCCTTTTAAAACCGATTGAAATCTGAATTGTAACTTTTTTAAAATGGCTTCGTTTTTTGCTGAAATCATTGGAGATGCTGCCAAAACAGCTTCAGATCTCAGTAAAACTTCTACTTCCTTGAGATTGTTTTTGAACAGTGTGCTCCCACTTGAGACGATATCCACGATAGCATCGGCAAGCCCAATATTTGGTGCGATTTCCACCGATCCATTAATAATGTGGAGCTGGGCGTTAATGTTGTTCTTGTCCAGAAAATCTTTGACCGTATTAGGATAAGAAGTGGCAATACGCTTTCCTTCCAAATCTGTTATATTCTTGTATTTAAAAGATCTTGGCACAGCAATGGACACTTTACAGGTTGAAAAACCTAATTTTTCTATGACATTAATATTGCCGCCTTTTTCCGTTAGGATATTTTCGCCGATAATCGCGGCATCAACTACGCCATCTTTTAGATATTGTGGAATATCGCCGTTGCGAAGATAAAACACTTCCAAAGGAAAGTTTTTGGCCGAGGCTTTGAGCTGGTCCTTGCCATTGTCAATAGAAATGCCTACATCATTGAGGATTTTCATGGAATCATCATACAAACGACCCGATTTTTGAACTGCTATTTTTAATTTACTCATAGTTTTAACCACCAGAATGGCTCGTTTTTAATTAAACTTTTTGGTTGGAGTAAATCTTTTTGGAAGAGATTCCTGATGGGCAGGAACAAAAAAACCGCTTGATTTACTCAAACGGTTTTAAATATGTTGATTTTATTCAATACATCTTCAGTTCGCTTGAGTGCAAATATGATGATGGTGATAATGTGATTGAATAAAGTTCATTTCTTTTTTTATGAATTACAAATATGTCAAAATAAAATTTAAATTCACTAATATTTGATGATTAATTTTCAAAATAATTATTGGTTGCCCAAAATAATCGGCATTCCAGAACTACCAGAACCTATGATAACAACTTTGCTATTAGGTGACTCAGAAAGCTTTACAGTAGCTTCAATACCTTTATCCTGAAGGATTTTATCAGTTAAAGACGTATTTAGAATTCTGTTGGCATCTGCTTTACCTTGTGCTTCAATAATTACCTTCTCTGCTTCTTTAGAAGCTGTAACCAATCTAAATTCATACTCTAAAGACTCTTGTTCCTGTTTCAATTTACGTTCGATAGCATCTTTAATGGTTGCAGGCAAGGTTACGTCACGTACTAAAACTTCGTTTAATTGAATATATTGGTCTTTTACGATTTTCTGAGTTTCAATGAATATTTCTTGTTGAATAACATCTCGCTTACTAGAGTATAATTGCTCTGGCGTATAACGACCTACCACGCTTCTTGCTGCAGAACGAATCGCAGGCAACAAGATACGATCTTTGTACATTTCACCTTTTTCTTGATGTAATTTTCCTAGATTCTCAAATGTTGGTTGAAACCATACTGAGGCTTCTAATTTAATATCCAATCCATTTGAAGACAAAACGCTCATTTTATCTAAAATTTCTTGCTGTCTTACTTCATAAATAAAGACTTTATTCCATGGTGCTATGACGTGAAAACCTTCTCCTAGAGCAGGTTCATCAGTAACGACACCGCCGCCAAATGTTTTATATAATACGCCAGCCTGTCCTGACTCAATAGTTACCGCCGATTTAGCAAGTAAAATAATTAATACAATTGCAGCAATAATTGCTGGTAATGCAACTTTAGGTAATTTTTCCATAAATAGTTTTAATTTAAATTAGGCCGTTGTATTTTCTAATGAACCATTCTGCAGATAGGCTTAATGCAATAAGGGCCAGAAGAAATTTCCAATCGATCAAAGGTACAACATTTTTAGTGCTTTTCTGAACGGTGACAAACCTTTCATCCGTTAATAACTGCTCAAAAAGTGCGCTTGAATCAGTGATAAAATAAGAAGTTCCTTGACTATTGGCCGCTAAGTTTTCAAGTTTCGAAACATTCGCGTTCAGGAATTGCTGTTCTACATTATAATCCAAAATTTTAAACTCGCCAGATTGTGAAATGCTTTCATTTTGCGACTTTACCGTAAATGCATAATCGCCCGCTACCAAACCACTTAAATCGATTTGATAATAATTTTGCTTTAGAATAAACGGAAAGGTTTGGGATTGTTCGTTTTTGGTGTTCTTTACCGTAATTTCAAGGTTTGCCGTATTGTCAAATTCATAGGTCTTGTTGAAAAACTGCGCGGTAACAATAATATTGTCGTTACCATTATAAAATGATTCATACGACACATTTAAACGGCTACGCTTTTGTTTGGAATCAAGATATTGAATGATTTTACCTATAAAATCATCAAACGTATGAAAGGATTTTTCATCCAAATAGCTTTGTGATCTCCAACGCCATATCCCTTCACCATTTAAAACGGCGGCTCTTTTTTGATTGACTTCATAGGTCAGCAACAAAGGTTCTTTTAAATGAATACCATTAATTGTTTTATATAAAACCACTTCAGTGGGAACTGAAAAACTCGTAACTCCAAATTCTGTTTGCAATGGAGGAAAATCAGAGAAATTTAAATCATCAACAATGAAAACATTGTAATTTGAATTTAGTTCCGCTTGAAAATCTTCGTATTGATTGGTGACCTTTTGTTGGATATAAGGCTGCAGCTTATTAAGTTCTGTCCAATTGGTTTTTGTTCCTAGAATGGTAAACGTATTGATGTTTAGCGCCTCGATTTCATCATAAACCACGCTAAAGCTTTGGTTCGGTTGATATAGTATAGCTTGTTGAAAATCATTTGACGAACTTTTAAATTCAGATGGTTTTATGATCGATGCCTGACGTTGATCACTGCTCTCAATAGACTTTTTCAAAGCACCTAAATCCGGATGTAAAATATCAGATATAATGGCTACATGCGTTTTCCGATCGATAACTTCTACAGCGAAATTATTAATATTATTGACTGTGTTTTTTTCGTTTGGAATAGATTTTAGCTCAGCCTTATAACTGTGAACGCCGGGAGTATTTGCCGGTAAACTCAGAGTGACGAGCCTACTCGATTGCTCCTTGCTGAAGGTTAAGTTTTGAGAAAAAACGATGCTACTTCCTGAACTTATAGTTAATTGAGTGTTGACTTCATCCTGACCATTGTAGACTGCTATAATTTCTATAGGAAACTTATTTTTTAGATAAGCATATTTATTGACGTTAAGCTGCTCAATCTTTAAATCGGTGTAACTTGTGGTATCTCCCAAAATGACAGGAAAGATGACTTGCTTATAATTTCGGGCGGCAAATTCATAGTCATTGCCGTAAGTTTGATTCCCATCGGTAATCACAACTAAAGGTGCGACAGCATTAGAATACACTTGCGTAAACCGCTCAAATAAAAGCGTGGGATTGGTTTGCTTCTCATTAAACGACAGACTATCTAAAGCATTAAGATCCTTTCCGAAAGTAAAAAACTCTAAGTTAAACCGCTCGTTTAAAGCTTTATCATTCTTAAGAAGTGCGACTAAATCTCTTGTTTTTTTATCTTGATCCAGATATTTAATGGATTTTGAATTATCTACCGCAACCACCAGATTCGGTTTTTCGTTAAAGTAAGTGGTTTTATCAAATTTCGGATTAACCAATAATAACAACACAGAAAACAAGGTCACAAATCTCAAACAAGCCAACAAAACAGTGACTTTCGTCTGTTTTTTCGACTTATATATATACTGAAAAAGCGCTAATAAAAGCGCTATGATTCCAGCCGATATGATATATAGGATTGTTTCTGTATTCATTTAAAATTTCGAGGTTTTGTTGCCACGAATACACGAATGTTTGTTTATTTTACAAATTATAATCAATCTCTGCAGATGATCTTTAATTAAATTATCTACTGTTGACTGTTACTGAACACTGCAAACTTTAGGTTAGCATTCCACCATCAACATTGATTGTTTGACCTGTAACGTAAGCACTTAAATCACTGGCCAAGAATACACAAACGTTCGCAACATCTTCAGGAGTACCACCACGTTTTAATGGAATAGATTCTCTCCATCCTTTAACGGTATTTTCATCTAATTTGGCCGTCATTTCTGTCTCAATAAATCCTGGAGCGATCACGTTGCTTCTGATATTACGAGAGCCTAACTCCAACGCTACCGATTTAGAAAACCCGATCATTCCAGCCTTAGAAGCGGCGTAATTTGTTTGTCCTGCATTACCTTTAACACCAACTACCGAGCTCATGTTAATGATTGAACCTTTGCGTTGTTTTAGCATGGTACGCTGTACCGCTTTGGTCATATTAAACACGGATTTCAAGTTGACTTCGATCACTTTGTCGAAATCCTCTTCGCCCATACGCATCAACAAGTTATCTTTTGTGATTCCTGCATTATTCACCAAAATATCAATGCTTCCAAATTCAGCCAAAACATCATCTGCTAATTTTTGTGATTCATTAAAATCGGCCGCATTGCTTTGATAGCCTTTCGCTTTGATGCCTAAAGCGTTCAATTCTTCTTCTAAGGCATTTGCTGATTCTACTGAAGAACTATATGTAAATGCCACATTTGCACCATTTTGAGCGAAAGCCTGCGCGATACCTTTACCGATACCTCTACTTGCCCCTGTGATGATTGCTGTTTTTCCTTCTAATAATTTCATATATATATAAATTTAGTAGTGAATGCACTGTTTCTGTATTTTGGCACTCGAACTAGGTTGATAATTTTCTTCTCAAATATAAGGATAAGAACTGTTTCAAATAAAAAAACCCCACAAAAATGTGAGGTTCTCAATAAATCATATGAGGTTATTTCGCCATAATTTCGGCTACTTTCTTCCCGATTTCAGCAGGTGAATCCACAACGTGAATTCCGCAAGCTCTCATAATTTTCTTTTTAGCTTGAGCCGTGTCGTCGCTTCCTCCAACAATTGCGCCAGCATGTCCCATGGTACGTCCTGCAGGCGCAGTTTCGCCAGCAATAAATCCAATGATTGGCTTTTTGCTACCACTTTCTTTATACCAATACGCAGCATCAGCTTCCAATTGACCTCCGATTTCACCAATCATCACCACACATTCGGTTTCTGGATCGTTGATCAATAACTCAACAGCTTCTTTTGTGGTTGTTCCAATAATTGGATCGCCACCAATACCAATTGCCGTCGTGATGCCTAAACCTTGTTTTACAACTTGGTCAGCAGCTTCATAAGTTAAAGTTCCTGATTTAGAAACGATACCTACGGTACCTTTTTTGAATACAAAACCTGGCATAATCCCAACTTTTGCTTCGCCTGGAGTAATAACTCCTGGACAGTTAGGTCCAATTAAGCGACAGTCTTTATTTTTAATATAACTTGCAACTTTAATCATGTCTGCCACAGGAATACCTTCAGTGATACAAATAATCACTTTTATACCTGCATCAGCAGCTTCCATAATGGCATCAGCAGCAAAAGCTGGTGGTACAAAAATAATAGAAGTGTCAGCTTTAGCTTCTTTAACTGCGTCTTCTACAGTGTTGAAAACAGGTCTGTCCAAATGGGTTTGTCCACCTTTACCAGGAGTAACACCACCGACTACGTTAGTTCCGTATTCTATCATTTGTTCTGCATGGAATGTACCTTCACTACCCGTAAAGCCTTGCACAATTATTTTTGAATCTTTATTTACTAAAACGCTCATTTATATTATTTTTTAATTTTTAAGACTTCGCAAAAGTAATCCTTTTAACAGCATTTATGAAGCCTTTATTGAACTTTTATTTCTGAAAAGGATTTGTAACTTTCTATATTGTCGTCCGCTACTTGGCTTAATTCATAACCTCTATAAAGTTTCCCGTCTTTTACTTCCCAAATGCTGATAAAGTTGGCCAAGGGTTGTTCGTTTTCTGGGTCTTCGATGGTGCTAATAAACACGGTGAATCTTATAGTGACATGATTTTGATCTTGCAACAAATGACTGATTTCGCATTTTAGGGAATTGTATGATAAATTGACATTTTTATAAAATTCATCTAATCCGTCGTAGTCCAGAACCTTATAACCTGTACTGCTATTCCAATGCAATTGACAATCTTTGTGGACGTATTTAGAAACCAATTGGCTGTTATTAGCTAAATCGGATGTATAAAAGGCTTTTACAACTTCTTTTGGGGACATTATTTATTTTTTAGTTGATCTATGATACCAGGAATTCTTTTGATGTAAGCCTTGTCCTTCAATTCATTTTTCGCTTCTTGTATTGAAGAACCCCAATATGTTTTACCTCCTTCAACAGACTTAGTAACGCCAGTCTGCCCGTGAATAACGGCTTTTTCTCCAATAGTTATACCACTTGTGGTTCCTACTTGACCCCAAATGGTCACTTCATCTTCGATAATTACACAACCGGCAATTCCAGTTTGCGAAGCAATCAAACATTTCCTTCCGAGAACTGTATCATGACCGATTTGGATTTGATTATCCAATTTAGATCCTTCGCCAATAATGGTATCCCCAGTGACGCCTCTATCGATACTGCAAAGAGCACCAATATGAACATTGTTTTCAATGACCACACGACCCCCAGAAATTAATTGATCATAGCCTTCTGGACGCTTTTTGTAATAAAACGCACTCGCGCCCAATACAGTGCCAGCATGAATGGTAACGTTATTACCAATAATGGTGTCATCATAAATAATAACATTAGGATGAATTAAACAGTTATCGCCAATAACCACATTATGACCTATAAAGCAGTTTGGCTGAATAATTGTGTTTTTTCCGATTTTTGCAGAATCTGAAATACTTTGATTGGCACTTTGGAAAGGCTTAAAGTGCTGCGTTAATTTGTTGAAATCCCTAAACGGATCATCACTAATAAGCAATGCTTTTCCTTCAGGACAGTCCACTTCCTTATTGATCAACACAATCGTTGCAGCCGATTTTAGCGCTTTGTCGTAATACTTTGGATGGTCCACAAAAACAATATCACCCGGTACAACCACGTGAATTTCGTTCATTCCCAACACAGGAAAATCATCATTGCCAACATAAGGTGTGTTGATGATTTCTGCAATTTGTTTTAAGGTATATGGTTTGGGGAATTTCATTGTTGATTGTTGTTAACCTGTTTGTTGTTAAATTGCTTGACGATTGGTCGTCCCAGAGGACTGCCGACTGTTGACTGTTGACTGTCAACTAAAAACTACTCCTTAACGCGTTCTTTATAGGTTCCTTTTTCAGTTTCAATTCTGATCTTATCACCTTCATTTATGAACAACGGCACATTCACCTCTGCTCCTGTTTCAACAGTTGCCGGTTTTGTCGCGTTTGTCGCTGTATTTCCTTTGATGCCAGGTTCTGTAGAGGTAACTTCCAAAGTTACGGTGGCTGGCATTTCTACTGAAAGTGGCATACCATCTTCAGTATTGATCAAAATGGTTACGACTTCACCTTCTTTCATCAAATCAGGTCTATCTAAAGCGGCTTCCAACAATCTGATTTGTGAGTAATCCTCCTGGTTCATGAAATGGTAATATTCGCCATCATGGTATAAAAACTGAAATTTATGTGTTTCTACGCGAACATCATCAATTTTATGTCCCGCTGAAAAGGTGTTCTCCAAAACTCTTCCGTTGGTCACACTTTTCATTTTTGTTCTTACAAACGCCGGACCTTTTCCTGGTTTTACGTGTAAAAACTCTGTAATCTTATAAATATCATTATTGTACCTAATGCACAATCCATTTCTAATATCTGCTGTAGTTGCCATTTGTAATTTATTGTATGTTGTTGATTTGTTTGTTGTAAAGTTGTATATCTGAGAGAATTAGTTTGATTTAAAATATCCTTTCATAATACCTCTATGAGAATTTTTGATGAATTGTAAAATTTCATCGCGTTCAGGAGTAGCCTCCATTTCAGCTTCAATAATTTCTGAAGCTTGGGTATTATTATAGTTCTTTTGATAAAGGATACGGTAAATGTCCTGTATTTCTCTGATTTTATCTGAAGAAAAACCTCTTCGTCTTAAACCGACCGAATTAATCCCCACATAAGACAAAGGCTCTCTTGCGCCTTTTACAAACGGAGGGACATCTTTACGTACCAAAGATCCGCCTGTTACAAAAGCGTGATTTCCTATGGAACAAAACTGATGTACGGCCGTCATTCCTGCCAATACGACGTAATCTCCAACGGTCACGTGTCCTGCAAGTGTACTGTTATTTGAAAAAATACAATTATTTCCAATAATGCAGTCATGAGCGATGTGGCAATAGGCCATGATCAAACAATTATCGCCAATAACGGTTTTCATTCTATCGGTAGTACCTCTATTTATGGTCACACATTCTCTAATAGTGACATTATTACCTATTTCTGTAATAGTGTCCTCATCCTGAAATTTTAAATCTTGAGGTACAGCAGAAATCACCGCTCCTGGAAAAATATTACAATTTTTTCCAATGCGAGCGCCTTCCATAATGGTTACGTTACTCCCTATCCATGTGCCTTCACCAATCACAACATTATTATGGATAGTTGTAAAAGGATCAATCACAACATTCTTTGCTATTTTCGCGCCAGGATGTACGTATGCTAGTGGTTGGTTCATTTCCTTATTTTTATTTTTTTTAGGTTCTTTTAATTGACTTAGCAACTATCTATTTTTTAATTGTGAACTTAACGGTTCGTTTGTTATTTAACTTTTGAAATTTGCGCCATTAATTCCGCTTCCGCGCAAAGTTTTCCATTAGCATAGGCGTAACCTTGCATATGGCAAATACCTCTTCTGATTGGTGTGATAAGATCACACTTGAATATTAAGGTATCACCAGGAACAACTTTTTGCTTGAATTTTACTTTATCGATCTTCATAAAGAAAGTTAAGTAATTTTCTGGATCAGGAACCGTACTTAATACAAGAATCCCACCTGTTTGCGCCATCGCTTCCACGATCAAAACACCTGGCATTACTGGAGATCCTGGAAAATGGCCGGCAAAGAAAGACTCATTCATCGTTACGTTTTTCATACCGATAACACCAGAATCTGTCAATTCAAAAATTTTATCAATCATTAAAAACGGTTGTCTATGCGGCAACATGTCCATGATTTGATTGATGTCCATTAAGGGCTCCTGATTCAAATCGACGACCGGAACATTGCTCCTTCTTTCGATTTTGATCATTTTAGACAATTTCTTGGCAAACTGCGTATTGATATAATGTCCAGGTTTATTTGCAATTACTTTGCCTTTTAAACGGATGCCAATAAGCGCTAAATCCCCAATCACATCTAACAATTTATGACGCGCCGCCTCATTTGGGTAGTGCAAGGTTAAATTATCAAGAATGCCATTTGGTTTAACGGCTATATTATCTTTCTTGAAAGCGACTTTCAGTTTTTCCATTGTTTCAGCCGATAATTCCTTATCTACATAAACAATCGCATTGTTAAGATCGCCTCCTTTTATTAATCCATGCTCCAGAAGCATTTCAATTTCGTGCAAAAAGCTAAACGTTCTTGCATTTGAGATATCTTCCTTAAAATCGTGGATATTATTTAAAGTTGCGTTTTGCGTGCCTAAAACTTTAGTACCAAAATCGACCATTGTGGTTATTTGGTATTCTTTAGACGGCATGATGATCATTTCACTTCCAGACTCTTCATCCACATAAGTGATCACGTCTGTAACTACATACTCTTCTCTGAAATCATCTTGTTCCATAATTCCTGCATCTTCAAGTGCCTGCACAAAGAATTTGGAAGAACCGTCCATAATAGGAGGCTCAGAAGCATTCAATTCAATAATAATATTGTCAATATCCATTCCTACAAGAGCAGCCAAAACATGCTCAGAAGTTTGAATAATAACGCCGTTTTTTTCCAAACAGGTGCCGCGTTGTGTATTGGTCACATAATTGGCGTCTGCTTCAATGATTGGTGTTCCTTCAAGGTCAACACGCTTAAATGAATATCCAGAATTCACTGGTGCAGGTGTAAATGTGAGTGTCACATTATTTCCTGTATGCAATCCAACACCAGTTAACGAAACTTTGTTTTGAATCGTTTTCTGTTTGATGTCTGTCTTAACTATTCCCATTTATTTTTTTATCAATGTTATTAATTTCTTTCATGATTTTAGGCAACTTTTTAAAATACACATAAGATTTATTATAATCGGCATAAGCAAATGCAGGTGAGCCTTGAAGAACTTCATCATCCTTAACATTTCTGCCAATACCAGACTGTGCTTGTATTTTCACGTTGTTACCTATGGTAATATGACCCACTATCCCAACCTGACCACCAATAATACAGTTTTCTCCAATTTTGGTAGAGCCTGCAACGCCGGTTTGGGCAGCAATAACGGTATTCTTACCTATTTCAACATTATGTGCGATTTGAATTTGATTGTCTAATTTCACACCTTTTCTAATAATGGTCGATCCTAAAGTGGCTCTGTCGATAGTAGTTGCAGCACCAATATCCACAAAATCTTCCAAAATAACATTTCCTGTTTGTGGTACTTTGGTGTATTCACCATTTTCGTTTGGTGCAAAACCAAATCCGTCAGCGCCTATAATTGCACCAGAGTTAATAACACAATTTTTACCCACAATGCAATCAGAATACACTTTAGCCCCAGCAAACAATACCGTATTATCTCCAATTTTCACATTATCTCCTATGTAAGAATTAGGGAATATTTTGACATTGTTTCCTATGGATACATTCTCTCCTATATAGGTGAATGCGCCAATATATACATCATCTCCATGGGTTGTGTTTTTAGAAATGTGGCTAGGTTGTTCAATCCCAAACTTATTCAGTTTCACCTGATTGTAATATTCTAAAAGTTTTGAAAACGATTTATAGGCATCATCAACCTTTACAAGTGTCGTAGTGACGTCACTTTCGGGCTCAAATGATCTGTTAACAATAGTTATGGATGCCTTGGTGGTATAAATATAGGATTTATACTTAGGGTTGGCTAAAAAAGTCAATGACCCTTCAATACCCTCTTCGATCTTTGAAAGTTTAGAGACCTCGACATCTGGATTTCCAACGATATCGCCCTCTAAAATTCCTGCTATTTGTAGTGCTGTAAATTTCATCAATGGCAAAAATAGAAAAAATGTATCATATATTGTTATTTGTTGTAAAGTTACTTCGACAGGTTCAGTATTAATGGATGTCGTTGATCCATTCGTCACAGATTTCACATAACGTCCACCTCAAACCTATTCCTTCGGATAACAAATATAATACTTGGTCACTGGCTTTGAGAGCGCTTTTAAATTCAGCTGATCGGAGGCTTTGACGATATCTTTGATTTTACCAGATTTTGACAAGATGTTTATATTCTGGGATTTCAGCTCGTAAGCCTGATTTGAAACTTCCCCTGTAAACACAAAGTAGCCCGCTTCTTCAGCACTTATATGATGCTGCTTCATTAATCGTTCCTTATGCGCCTGGACGTCTTCAATCTTATGCTTTTTGTCTTTTAATTTCACTTTGAGCAAGTCCCTATTAATAATCATAGAACAGATGTTTTTCAACACAAAATCATCATGATATTGCCATTCCTTCATTGCAGAAACGATGTCATAATCATCCAAATGCGCAAAAACATCAAGCGTATCAATGGTGAAATTTGACTTGTTGATATCATTTTTCAAAAAATAGGTCAAGGCACTACTGGCCTTTAAATCAACACCTTTATTAGACAGTTCCTTGGCACGTTTTAAAACGCGCATCAGTAATTGTTCGGCCACCACACTGGTTTTATGCAAATAAACCTGCCAATACATCAATCTTCTGGCTACCAAAAACTTCTCAACGCTATAAATACCCTTTTCCTCTACTACCAATTCGTCGTCTACGACATTCAACATGGTAATCAAGCGTTCAGCATTGATATTGCCTTCTGCAACACCTGTATAAAAACTGTCACGTTTCAAATAATCAGCTCTGTCCATATCCAGCTGACTGGAAATGAGCTGACACATGAAATTTCTGTTGTACTCTCCTTTAAAAACCTGAATGGCCAGCGTTAAAATTCCGTTAAATTCCTGGTTCAAACGCTCCATAAAAAGAAGGGAAATAGCTTCATGTGAAACTCCCGTGACAATACTATGCTCCATCGCATGACTAAAGGGGCCGTGGCCAATATCATGCAAGAGTATAGCTATTAACAAAGCATCTTCCTCTTCTTGAGAAATATCAACACCTTTAAAACGAAGGACATTAACGGCTTTTTGCATTAAATGCATGCTTCCCATGGCATGATGAAATCTGGTATGGTGCGCCCCTGGATATACCAAATAAGTCATGCCCATTTGAGAAATACGGCGCAATCTTTGAAAGTATTTATGGGCAATCAAATCAAAGATTAACGAATTTGGTATCGTAATAAATCCGTAAATTGGGTCGTTAAATATTTTGAGTTTGTTTACTTTGTTCAAACTTGAGATTTTAATCATTAATTATAAACAAATATACATGAACCGTATAAATATCCTTTGGGTTGACGATGAAATTGATATGCTAAAACCCCATATCTTGTTTTTAGAAAAAAGGAATTACAATGTTACCACCTGCAAAAGTGGTATGGAAGCTCTGGAAATTATTGACGACACCAACTTTGACATTGTTTTTTTAGATGAAAACATGCCAGGATTAACGGGATTGGAAACGCTGAATGAAATTAAGGAACGACGGGCCAATCTTCCGGTAGTGATGATTACGAAAAGTGAGGAGGAAAATATTATGGAGGAAGCGATTGGCAATAAAATCGCCGATTACCTGATAAAACCGGTTAATCCCAATCAAATATTATTGAGCTTAAAGAAGAATTTAGATCATTCTAGATTAATTTCAGAAAAAACAACTTCCAACTATCAACAGGAATTCAGAAAAATCGCCATGGACATGTCTATGGTTAATAGTTATGAAGAATGGGCCGATTTATATCAAAAATTGATTTATTGGGAATTACAGTTAGAAGGTATCGAAGATGTTGGCATGACAGAAATATTAGAATCCCAAAAAACGGAAGCCAATGCACAATTTGGAAAATTTATTGAAAAGAATTACACCAAGTGGTTTGAAGATAAAGCCGATGCCCCAACGATGTCACATAATTTGTTTAAAAACAAAATTGTGCCCGAGCTTAGTGATAAGCAACCTACCTTATTAATAGTCATTGACAATTTGCGCTATGACCAATGGAAAGCTTTTGAACCCATTGTGAGCAATTATTACAAAAAAACTTCAGAAAGTTCATTTTACAGTATCCTCCCAACGGCCACACAATATGCCCGAAACGCCATTTTTTCTGGATTGATGCCGAGTGAAATGGAGAAGCGTCATCCAGAATATTGGAAAAATGATGTGGAGGAAGGTGGCAAAAACCTTTTTGAAGCTGAGTTTTTAGCGGCACAAATGAAACGTTTGGGACTTCAGAACTTGAAAACCGAGTATCATAAAATAACCAATCTCCAATCCGGTAAAAAATTGGTTGAAAATTTTAAATCATTAAAAAACAATGACCTCTCTGTGATTGTCTATAATTTTGTGGATATGCTGTCCCACTCCAAAACTGAAATGGAAGTCGTTAAGGAATTAGCGTCAAATGACAAGGCTTATCGCTCACTTACTCTAAGCTGGTTCAAAAACTCACCGTTATTGGAAATGATTCAGAAAGCGCAGCAAATGGGCTTTAAGTTAATCCTGACTACCGATCACGGTACAATCAATGTCAAAAATCCATCCAAAGTGATCGGAGATAGAGACACCAGCTTGAACTTGCGCTATAAAACAGGACGCAGTTTGACCTATGAATCTAAAGATGTATTTGCCGTCAAAGATCCAAAGGCTATTCATTTACCTACTATAACGATGAGTAGTTCGTTTATTTTCGCAAAAGGCGATATGTTTCTGGCCTATCCTAATAACTATAACCATTATGTGAGCTACTTCCGGAACACTTATCAACATGGCGGTGTTTCATTGCAAGAAATGATCATTCCGTTTGTAGTTCTTAGTCCAAAATAAACCTTCGTAATGCAGATATACCCGATGAAATGCAATTTTATTAGCATTTCACATATTTTATACTTATTATTGCTCCATAAATCCATTATCAAAAATGAAAAGCATTGAATATAAATATTCTATTGAGAACATTGAATCCATTGCAAGCGCACTATTAAAAGAAGCGACGTCGAAGACTCTATTATTTTACGGCGAAATGGGCGTTGGAAAAACAACCTTGATTAAAGAATTATCTAAACAATTAGGAAGTATCGAAAATGTAAACAGCCCTACATTTTCAATTGTAAACGAATATGAAGTAAAAGACGGTTTAATATATCATTTTGATTTATATAGAATAAAGGATGAAGAAGAAGCGCTCAATTTTGGAATTGAAGATTATTTGTATTCCGGTCAGTGGGTTTTTATAGAATGGCCAGAAAAATTAGGAAATTTACTTCCTGAAAATTCCAATGAAATCGAATTTATATTAAATATAGATGGCTCAAGAACTCTTAAATTAAGCAGAGAAAATAATTTAACCCAAGAAAAGGCAAAAAAGCAGTAAAATTTTTAAAAAAATTCAGCAAGCACACACCGCGTCAATTTTGAAAAGTACGGGAAAACCGTAGCATTCAAGAGGATTTAAAGATTAATTTTAACATTTACTTAACACTATCTATAGCTCGATAGGCCTAAGTTTGAATCAATTAATTAATTAAATCCCTTGAATTATGAAAACAAAAAAGTACTTAATTGCGTTGGCAATTTTCGGTGGTGCGTTGTTCACTGCACAAGCTACAAATCTTATTGATTTAAATGGACAAACAAAAACAGAAGTTGATAAACGAACCATCAGAATCCCTGCTGGAGGATAAAATAATCGCAAAGAAACAATTTCTATTAGGGAGTATCCTGGCAACGTTAATTGCCAGTTCTCCCTTTTTGTTTTATCTATATAATTATGTTCCTACCACCCCGGATTGGGAAAACTTCCTATTTAATTATCATAGTGGCTTTTACGAAAATGCACAAACTGCCATGTGGATGCTCACTGGAAAGATTATCCCTCTTTTTTTCTTAATAATTTGGTTTTTTACTTGCCGCCACTGGTGGTATCATGCTTTAATAGTACCAATAGCAATGTATGTCTATCAAATAGTTGTTGCTATTTATCAAGATACAGCGACTGGACTTGATGAACTTGAATTGTTTTATATGGTTCCTATAATGGCCGTTGTAATTCCATCAATATACTTAATTCGGGCTAAAGTTTTCAATAAGATCAACGACGCTAATAAAACAATGCAAGAATTGGAAGAGGAGTTTAAAATTAAACCTAAAGGACTATTTAATAATTTGAAGGAATATTTTTAAAAAATTGAAATCCTAACGCTATATAAACTTTTTATAAACGTTGTATACTTTAAAAAATAATCTAACTCGATTATTTTTAAGCATCCATTTTAAATCAAAAAAAAATTGTAATTTGACTGCTTATTTTACACCCAAATGAGCAAATCTATTTCTCCTTTTACCAGAGCCCAATTGCTTCCGCAGGAAGAAACCTTAGAAATCTTCAAAAAAAAAGGAAAACTTTTTATTGGCATTCCTAAAGAAACTTATTTTCAAGAAAAACGTGTCTGCCTAACACCTGATGCCGTTTCTGCCCTTGTATCCAACGGACATCGCGTCATGGTTGAGGCCGGTGCCGGCGATGGCGCCAATTTTAAAGACAGAGCTTATAGCGAAGCAGGTGCCGAAATCACAAAAGATACCGCAAAAGTTTACTCCTGCCCTATTATCTTAAAAGTTGAACCACCTTCTTTAGATGAAATAAAGCTCATCAATCCGCAGACTTTATTGATTTCAGCACTTCAGTTAAAAACACAGAATAAAAAATATTTTGAAACATTGGCCACCAAACGCATTACTGCTTTGGCTTTTGAATTTATTAAAGACGATGATGGCTCTTACCCTGCGGTTAGGTCTTTGAGCGAAATTGCAGGCACAGCTTCAATTCTTATCGCTGCTGAATTATTATCCAACATTAACGGCGGCAACGGGTTGATGTTCGGAAATATTAGTGGCGTACCACCAACTGAAGTCGTAATTATTGGCGCTGGTACAGTGGGCGAATTTGCCGCACGCTCTGCCATTGGTTTAGGTGCGAATGTTAAGATTTTTGATAATTCAATTACCAAACTAAGAACCGTTCAGTCCAATTTAGGCAGAACACTTTACACGTCTACCATACAGCCTAAAAATTTAATAAAGGCCTTAAAGCGTTGCGACATTGCAATCGGAGCAATTAGAGGCAGTAACAGATCCCCAATTGTAGTCACCGAAGCTATGGTGGATTGCATGAAAACTGGCGCTGTTATTATTGATGTCAGCATTGATATGGGGGGCTGTTTTGAAACCAGTGAGGTCACAACCCATGACAAACCCACCTTTGAGCGTAACGGAATTGTACATTATTGTGTACCAAATATACCGGCGCGCTACTCCCGATCCGCCTCAGTAACAATAAGTAACATGTTCACGCCTTATCTTTTAAAAATTGCAGACGACGGTGGGATTGAAAATGCGCTACGTTTTGACCGCGGATTAAAAAATGGATTGTACTTTTACCACGGTATTTTGACAAATAAATCGGTAGCCGATTGGTTTGATCTAAAATACAGCGACGTCAATCTTTTAATTTTTTAAATTGGAACTTAACACCAAGAAAAGACAATAGATTGGTGGTTGCATTGCAATTTGCAATGGGCATTTGATTTTAAATTGTAGCGACCGTTATACATTGATTTCTATAGAAATGAGACGGTCATTATTCTCTGAGCTATGATTTGTGCTTTTAATCAGTTTTTTTACCACGATAATTAAATTTAGCTCTACTTTGGACGTGAAAATGAATAACAAGCGTTGTATATCACTTTATTTAACAAATTGTTATGTTTTCAAATGAAACATTTATAAAAAATTATCTAGATTAAACTTAACCAAAAATGAATGCTCAAACAATAGAAAATAAATATAGGTCTTTAAAAGAAAAATCTGGTACTCATTCACCAAGTTTGGCGTCCATACAGGAATTTATTCCAGACTTAAAAATCAAGGTGGATGCTTGTTTTTTATCAAATCCCTATGCTACAGAGTTGTTCTTGGAATACTTCAAGAAGGAAATGATTGATACTGGAAAAATCAATGCATTATTAGAGTTTTATCCTTCTCAAAATAATGTTATTGCTGGTTTTATTGAGAAACGTCTTAATATTGATGAGGGACATGTATTTGTGGGAAATGGGGCAATTGAGGCCATACAAGCTATTATACATAATTATTGTGAAGGAAAATTAATGATTACGATTCCTACATTTTCTGCTTATTACGAATATGCAATATCAGAGCAAGAGGTTGTACATTACCAGTTGAATAAAGCTGAGAATTATAGACTAGATATAGCTGATTATATTAAACAAGTAGAAAAAGAAAAACCAAATACCATTGTTCTAATTAATCCAAATAATCCAGACGGAGGATATATAAAATATGATGATTTACTTTTTGCCCTTGACAAACTTAGCTGGGTAAAGAATATTATTATTGACGAAAGTTTCATCCATTTTGCATATGAAGATAGTGATATGGAGCTAAAATCAGTGGTGCCAAATGTCATCAATAAAGATAATGTATATGTCATAAAAAGCATGTCCAAAGATTTTGGCATTGCGGGTGTTAGATGTGGTTATGCCATTATGGCGAAGCAAAAAGTTCAAGATCTATTAAAAAATGGCTACTTATGGAATTCCAATGGTTTAGCAGAATATTTTTTTAGATTGTATGCGCGACAGGATTTTCTTGATCGCTATGATTTGGTAAGAAGAAAATATATTACCGAAGCATTGTTCTTTATTTCTGAGCTCAATCAAATCAAAAACATAAAGGTATACCCATCAAGAGCCAATTTTGTTTTAATTGAACTGCTTAATGGTGCCAATACAACGGACGTAACCGCTAAACTTATTGCCAATCATGGTGTTTATGTAAGAAATTGTGATGATAAAATTGGGCTGGAGGGACAGTTTATAAGAGTGGCAGCAAGATCACAAAAAGAAAACAAAATTATTATAAAGGCAATTAAAGAGGTTATTGAAGGTTAAGGATTTTTGAATAAAAACATCGCTATATTTTATAATCAGTTTTATTTAAAAAAGCTTATGAGGTTTTTAAAAAAGTAAGAAAATAATAAACATTAGTTTATTTTAAATTTGGTCAATACTTAGCACACACATTTCTGTACATCAACATGCGGGTTTATTCAAATGTAAAAAACAATTCCGGCACAGTTAAAAATGATTGAGATAGCAAATAACGCTTTTAATTCTCAAAACATTTGGATCATTCCAAACTGAAAGGAAATATAAAGATATACAAATATAACCTTTTGATTTAAAAAAGCAATTTGACTTTTATGACATTACTAGTAGTTACAACTTTTGTAGAGCATACATCAAGTTCTATCATCAATTTAAAAAACAACTAATGAAATGGCCAACCATAAAATTGGATAGACAAGAAATTAATAGAATCAATACCATTTAATAAATGTATCAATTTTTTTTAGACAGATTTAGAAGGCTTGTTGCCTTTACTTCAGTAAACTATTACGTGAGGGTAAAAACAGATAAAAGTGGCGTTATAGCCAGTAAAGATGCCGAAGTTTACCTTTGGTTACCGAGATTTGGATGGCGCTATTACATCAGTGATAAGGTTATTAAAGATTACGGAAAAATTAATGCATTATCCAAAACAGGAATTAAATTTAAGATTATAAGATCGCAAAATATTGGTAAATTATCTAATAAGATCATTCATCTCAACTATTGTGCTATGTATAATTGGAATTATAAATTTAATGACTACACCCAACAACTCCATTTCATAGTTCAACAATTGGAAAAACAAAATAATTCAGTTTTCCCTTCTTCCAAAGAAATTTATTATTGGGAAAATAAAGGATATATGCATAAAAAATTTAAGGAATACAATATATCTGAGCCAGAAACCACGCTATGTAAAACAATTTCAGAAGTTAAAAATTTGAGTTGGGATTATCCATTTTTAGTTAAGGAAGAACATTCATCAGCAAGTGAAGGCGTACATAAAGTTACATCGGTTTCTGATTTAAATATGCACGAGCAAAAATCTACTTTCAAACCAAATGAGTATATCATTGTTCAAAAACTCATAGACATGCGAAAAGATTTAAGAGTAATTTTAGTAGGAAACGAAATTGTGCATTACTATTGGAGAATAAATAATCAAAATGAGTGGAAACCAACATCTACTGGTAGAGGAAGTTCTGTAGATTTCGAATTTTTTCCTGAACAATGGCGTTCTTTCATCATAAGTGAGTTTAAAAAATTAAATATTCCAACAGGTGCATTTGATGTGACTTGGAATAAAGATAATTTAAACTCTACTCCTTTGATATTGGAAGTTAGCCCTACATATCAGCTTAACCCGAAAATTACGAACAAAAAACATTTAGCACATTACGGTAAGTTCAAGAAATCTTCATTTTTCGGAAAATACAGTTATATTAATCAATATATTGAACAGACCTACGATGTATTAGAAAAATGTATTCAACATAACCATTTGGAATATAAGGATTAGCACTGTATTGTGAAAAAATAAAATTAACATGAATTGTTGGTTGGATTGTAAAGTTTACCCATTTAATTTTATTATTACTATATAGTAGGATCGGATTTAAGATTGGTGTTTCAATAATGACTAGGTAGGAAACTGCTCCAAATAAATTTTGACGCAGCAGATAAAATTTTGATTCACATGTTTTACAAGAGTTTTTAGTAAATATTAAAAAGATCGGGATTATCAACAAAACTCTAATGGCCTTTAGCTGTTTAAAGCTATACTAATTACAACAAGTTTTAATCTGATAAAATTAATTAGAAAGTAGATTAAATATCATTGTTGTCCGATAATAATCTAAATTAACAAAAAAAGCCTTGGCATCCCGTTATTTTCCTGAATTAGGTTCTTGTCTTCAAAACAGAACCCCTTAAGGTTCGAAAATGCTTAACTGTCCAATATTTTTCATGGTAATTTCTTCCCATTTCGAATCTGGGTTCTTGAGAAACTTCAACAGGTCGATATAGGACATCATATTGGAATATGCCCAACTTCTCTTTGCTTTTCTCTGTATGACAAGCATAATAAGCTGAATGATTAGACTGATCCAAATCTGGATTTCTATTGTATTTTGATTGTCACCCAAAAAGTATTTGAGCGGAAAGTTCTGTTTTAGCCGTTTGAACATGGTCTCAATCTGCCAGCGGTTCTTGTAGATATCCGCGATCTTGTCGGCCTCCAGTTCATAGTTGTTGGTGATGAACTCATATACCTTGAGCTTCTCGTGGTGCCAAAAAGCTATCCTTCTTAGGTGAAACTCGTTGCCATCTTTATCGGTAAGCGTTATTTTTTCATCCTTTAGGACGGCATCGTCCACGCTGTCAGGTATATCAAACTCTTCAAGACTTCTATAGCGTGCATTGCTCTTTTGCCTGGTCACGAAGTAGATGCCGTCCAATGACCATTGCTGGTATTGTTCGTAATCCACATAACCTTTATCAAATACAACAAAAGAGCCTTTTTTCAGATCGAGTTCCTTCAAAAATATGTGATCGTGGGTTGCGGCACTTGAAAACTTTATCAAACAGGGAACATCTTCCATCGCATTGATCATTGTGTGCATCCTTATCCCACCTTTCTTTTTGCCGTTGAGCGAGTTTCGACCAGCACCTCTCAGGATATCGCTAAAGAGCGTTATTGTTGATGAATCGACTATTTTAAGATCTTTTATGGCGGGTTCCCTGATCCTGCTGCCCGATAAAAACTGGCGATAGCGTTTATAGAGGCCTGCGTAAATATCGGCAAAGACTTCTGAGTTCCTTCGCTTGTTGGCATCCGACAATGTGCTGCGCTTTGGAAAGTCCCTTAGTCCCAAATGGTTGATACTTCACCTCGCAGGCGAGCATTATACTGGTGACCTCGCGAAGTGAACTACAGCCACTGATAACGGCGAAAATCATCGTAACCAAGTGGTCATAGGTCGTGAACCTCTTGGTATACCTGTCGCTATTGTGCTTCTTTGCTGTCCGATAAATATCTTTGGTGTCAAGGAAGTTTAAAACCTGTTTGATAATGGGTTGTCCGCTGAAATTTTTACTTTTGTTCATATCTGAAGTTTTGTGGTAAAAACCAAGATATAAATAAAGCGGGAAATCCTTATTGGAAATCCCGCTTTTAAAAATGTTTATCGGACACTAATGAATAAATATCTGTATATCCGTTTAATGTCCATTAGCTGTAATGCTAGCAATAATGAGCCTGTCAAAGATTCGTTCTCCAAAATACCTGCGATTAAGCTTGTACACGAACTCATTTAGGTATAATTGCAAATATTTTCTCTTGATCTTATGATAAGTCCCCACAAAATTTCTTTTGGCATTACTTATCGCAATATGCACCCATTTTAGTGTTTCTTTAGTTGTTTGCTCATTTGATTTTTCACTTATGTGTATTTCTACATAATCGGCAATATTAACGTAAGAGGTGCTTTTGTCCGTAAAGACAATGATTTGATCATCTGCAAGAGCATTTTTAAGGGTTTTGTCTGTCCCATCAACCTGATGGTCTTCCAGTACCTTAGCTTTAAAATAACGGCATTGTCTTTCAGTTTTTCCTGTATCTAAATCTTCAAGAATGGTGCTTTCCGCCATTATCATGACATTTGACTTTGTCTTGCTCCCTCGACCAGCCTTCTGTGTTTTGTGCGCCTCCTGCGGAGCTTCAATGGTAAAGTAGCCCTCATCCATTTCTATCATCCCCTCCAAGGTATATCGGTCTTCACGTTGACCCATTGCTTTACGAAGCTTGTGAACCATTGCCCAGACCGGCTCGTATCTTTTTAAGCCTAGTTGACGCTGTATCTCTTTACTTGAAAATCCTTTTTTTGTTGTGCTTAACAGAAAAATGGTCTTGTACCATACCATAAATGATAGCTTTGAACTTTCCATTATGGTGCCGCTACGCAACGAGACCCTTGAGTTACAGGACTTACACTGGTAGCTCCATTTATTCTGCAACCAATAATGATCAGTACTCTCACAGCGTTTACACACAACACCTTCTCGGTCTCTCTGCTCTTTAAAATGTAATCTGCAACTTCTTTCATCTGTAAAATGAACTCCAAAAGAAAATATATTCATTATCAACTGTTTTAATGTCAAGCAAATATACGAAAATCTATTTTATTTAGGGATGTTTGCGGATATACAGATAAATATATATCCTTTTGTTATAGGTTTTAATAATAGTTTGTATTTTTACCTCGACAACTTAGATTTAACTATGATCTTGAATTAAATTTGGGATATGTCAATCTTCTAATTTTTTAAAATGAAATTCATACATCGTTTAGGCTATTACTTAGGTGGCTTTTCTATCGGTATAATTATTTTGGCTTTTTTCTTAAGTGGAAAAAAAACCTCTTGTGCCTACAGTCCGAATGCACGGACTATAAAAAGTATTTCGCAAAAACCAAAATCATATTCAGACGAAGCATTGTCAGCAATGCGATCATTTGAAATGGACACTACTGTGGTTTCTGATATGATCCAATATGGCTCGGTTAATTTCTCAGAAAGTGATACCAAAACCGAAGACTGTAAAACCTATATTCTTAAAAACAGTTATAAAGATCAAAAATTCAGATTGCAAATTAAAAACTGTGATTCTTTAGCAACCATAGAATCTATAGCTCCTTATAAAAAAGACTGAGCCACAGGTATTTCCCATGGCCCAATCCATAAATTTTATTAAAGTGACTATCTTACCACCACCTTTTTCGTTATTACTCTTTGGTTATCTACCAATTGCAGAAGATAGATTCCTGATGCATAGTTCGATAGATTAAGTTTTTTATTATAACTCTGATGATCACTTTCATTAATGATTTCGTTGTAAAGCGATTTACCTGAAAGATCATATAAATGAATGCTTGACAGATTGGTCAAACCCGATATTTTTATATTAAGCTCACCATCCGTTGGATTTGGATGAATCAAAAACTCAAGGGGAGCAGAATCTTCCATGATGTTATCATCGACTAAGTCTATGACTTTTACTGTAACATTAGCCGTATCAGAATCGAGGTCGTGATAAACCATTACTGAATACTCTGTGTCTTCCAATGGGCTTACTGTAATACTTCTTGTCGTCTCTCCTGTGCTCCAAAGGAATTCGCTGTTTTTAGGGCCTTTTGCAGTTAAAACGGTCTTTTCATTACGATAAATGGTTACATCGCTACCTGCATCAGCTACTATTTTTTCAAAAACACTGACTTTAATAGACCTTTCAGCAGCGCACTTATTGTCATACCCAGTAACACTGAAGGTTTGAGTTGCATTAGGGCGAACTGCAATATTTGGCTGGGTTGCACCATTATTCCATTTGTAAGTTTTTGCTCCAGTCGCAGATAAGGTTATAAATTCGCCTTCTAGTATTGAGGCTTCAGAACCATTTGTAATTTTAACATTCGGATTTGGATTTACATTAACAACAGCTTCATCTGTACCAGAGACATTACCAACATAAGCCGTAACAGAATATTTTGTTGTGTATTTTGGGTTAACTGTAATACTTGCTGTCTTAGCACCGTTACTCCATACATAATGATCTCCACCCGTTGCAGTCAACGTGACTGATGATCCTTCACAAATATTTTGATTACCACCTGCACGGGCAACTACTACTTGGGGATTCACTACGGTAACATTAACCGTATCCGTTGCCTCACAGCCATTTGATATTCCAGTTACAGTGTAGGTCTGGCTTGCCGTGGGACGTACGGTAACAGTTGCGCCAGTGGCACCAGTACTCCACTTGTAAGTAGTGGCTCCTGTTGCCGTTAAAGTTGCACTCTCTCCCGCATTAATTGTGATATTGTTTCCCGCATCTACCTTTGGCAATGGGTTGACGGTCACTTTGACCGCATCCGTATCTGAATTTGCACCAGTACTGTCATAAGCCGTAACTGTATAAGTCGTGGTAGCATTTGGCTTTACAGTGATACTTGCCGTTTTGGCTCCATTGCTCCAAAGATAACTAGAACCTCCAGTAGCGGTTAGGGTTACGCTTGTACCTGCACAGATGGTTTGGTCAGCCCCTGCATCGGCAGTAACTCCAACTGGATTTACAACGGTAACTCTTACCATATCCGTTGCCTCACAGCCATTTGATATTCCA
The DNA here is from genome assembly GCF_053579655.1 of Gelidibacter sp. Taxonomy (NCBI): domain Bacteria; kingdom Pseudomonadati; phylum Bacteroidota; class Flavobacteriia; order Flavobacteriales; family Flavobacteriaceae; genus Gelidibacter; species Gelidibacter sp. The sequence goes on from NZ_JBMDWE010000014.1 coordinate 90,364, forward strand.
GTTACAGTGTAGGTCTGGCTTGCCGTGGGACGTACGGTAACAGTTGCGCCAGTAGCACCAGTACTCCACTTGTACGTAGTGGCTCCTGTTGCCGTTAAAGTTGCGCTTTCGCCTGAAGTGATCGTAACATTGTTCCCTGCATCCACTACTGGCAAAGGATTGACTTTTACAGTAACATCATCTTTAGCAGAATTTTTTCCCGTGCTGTCAAAGGCAGTAACGGTGTAGGTCATCGTTTGATTTGGGCTTACTGTGATGCTTGCCGTTTTAGCTCCTGTACTCCAAAGATAGGTAGAACCTCCGGTGGCCGTAAGTGTTGCGCTTGTACCTGCACAGATACTCTGGTCAGCCCCTGCATCAGCAGTAACTCCAACTGGATTTACAACGGTAACTCTAACCGTATCCGTTGCCTCACAGCCATTTGATGTTCCAGTTACAGTGTAGGTCTGGCTTGCCGTGGGACGTACGGTAATACTTGTAGTAGTAGCACCTGTGCTCCACTTATAAGTAGTTCCGCCTGTGGCCGTTAAAGTTGTGCTTTCGCCTGAATTGATCGTGACATTACTGCCAGCATCCACCCTTGGCAAAGCATTGACCGTTACTTTCACTTCATCTGTATCAGAGTTTTTTCCTGTACTGTCGTAGGCCGTAACCGTGTAGGTCGTCGTTTGATTTGGGCTTACCGTGATGCTTGCGGTTTTAGCTCCTGTACTCCAAAGATAGGTAGAACCTCCGCTGGCAGTTAGTGTTGTACTTGTACCCGCACAGATGCTCTGGTCAGCCCCTGCATTGGCAGTAACTCCAATAGGATTTAGAACGGTAACTTTTACCGTGCTAGTAGCCTCACAACCATTTTTTGTTCCAATTACGGTGTAGGTCTGGGTTGCCGTGGGACGCACGGTAATACTTGCAGTGGTCGCACCTGTGCTCCACTTATAAGTAGTTCCGCCTGTGGCCGTTAAAGTGGTGCTATCCCCTGAATTAATCGTGATATTGCTGCCTGCATCCACAATTGGCAAAGGATTTACTTTTACAGTAACTTCAGCTTTAGCAGAATTTTTCCCTGTGCTGTCATAGGCCGTAACAGTGTATATTGTCGTTTGACTTGGGCTTACGGTGATACTGGCTGTTTTAGCTCCGTTACTCCAAAGATAGGTAGAGCCTCCAGTGGCTGTAAGTGTTGCGCTTGTGCCTGCGCAGATGCTCTGGTCAGACCCTGCATCGGCAGTAACTCCAACAGGATTTAGCACGGTAACTTTTACCGTGCTGGTAGCCTCACAGCCATTTTTTGTTCCAGTGACGGTGTAGGTCGTGGTTGCCGTGGGACGCACGGTAATACTTGAAGTAGTCGCACCTGTGCTCCACTTATAAGTAGTTCCGCCTGTGGCCGTTAAAGTGGTGCTATCCCCTGAATTAATCGTGATATTGCTGCCTGCATCCACAATTGGCAAAGGATTTACTTTTACAGTAACTTCAGCTTTAGCAGAATTTTTCCCTGTGCTGTCATAGGCCGTAACAGTGTATATTGTCGTTTGACTTGGGCTTACGGTGATACTGGCTGTTTTAGCTCCGTTACTCCAAAGATAAGTAGAACCTCCAGTGGCTGTAAGCCTTGCGCTGTTGCCTTGGCAAATGCTCTGGTCCTCGCCAGCATTGGCATCTACGGTCACTTTTGAAGAATTAATTACAATAACTTTTACAGTAGCTGTACCCTCACAATCATTATCATTCTTTCCCTGAACACTATAGGTCGTGGTTGTTTTAGGACTCACTTTAATGCTCGCAGTGTTGTCCCCAGTGTTCCATTTATAGTTTTTAACTCCCGAGGCAGTTAATGTGGCGCTCTCTCCTAAATTTATAGTAACGTCTTTTCCGGCACTCACTGCTGGAATTGGATTGACCTTAACGGTAACATCATCTTTAGCAGAATTTTTTCCTGTGCGGTCAAAGGCCGTAACGGTGAATGTTGTCGTTTGATTTGGGCTTACAGTGATACTTGCGGTCTTGGCTCCAGTACTCCAAAGGTAGGAAGAACCTCCGGTGGCACTGAGGGTTGCGCTGGTTCCTTTGCAAATGTCAGTATCAGGGCCCGCGTTAGCAGATATAGATGTTGTACGCAGTGACATCCCATTCAAATAATATTCAAGATTTGTGTATCCATCGGGTTGAACTGAATTTCGATCACTGGCATCATTGGGATTAAGACCATTGGCAATTTCCCATGCATCGGGCATACCATCATTATCAGAGTCATAACTATTAGCTCTTTTAACGGAATTTATTGCAGGCGTTGAGTAACTTGTTTGTTTCATTGGAGAAATATACTGTCCTTCCTTAATGTTTTTTTTCCACATACTATCTAGAACATCATTGTTGTCACTTTCCGAACCGTCACCGTTTAACCTTTTACTAGCACCTGAATTTGGTACAACCATACTTTTTAAATCATTTACATCTTTTATTGTAATTTCTTTACCTAATAATGGTCGCTTTTTGTTTGTGAAAAAAGTAGACTCTAATTGGTCTCCTCTAACTTTTGATCCAAATCCACATTTATTGTTATCATAAAAGTATCTCCACATCAATTTATTATCTAAATTCATCTGAGCGACTGTACTTGTTACTGGATTTTTTTTACCATTAGCGTCAATACCAATTATTTTATTTCCACTTGTATATATGGTAGGCAGAATGGTAGATGAATCACACCCATAAAAATTCAATAGATTATCCCAAACTTTTGTAGTTCCAAAATCAAAAAGATTACCTATTTGGTTAAGGTTAAATCCGCTATTACCTCTAGTTAATCTTATACTACAATTATGTATATAGTTGTTAATAAGATCAAAATTGCTATTACCTTGAACATTTGGGAATCTATGACTTATATTATAATATACATTATTCAAAAATGAAGCATCTCCAAATTGGTCAGGATAATTTATATCGCCTAAAAGACTTCCCGTTTTACTTTCTGCCATTAGACAATTTTGAACTGTCATATTCTTACCAAAATCTTTAGCAGTATAAGCAGTTAAAGAAAAAGCTTCATCACCACCCCACGAAATAGAGCAATGATCGAATATTGCATTTTTTAAAGCATAGGTACCTAGGGAATCATTGTCTACATTATAACCACCTCTAAATCTTACATACCTACAGATTATGTTTGTGTTTTTTTCAAAATAAACTCTATTTCCTTCAATGGTTATCCCACCTATCGGAGCTGTCTGCCCTGCTATCGTGACATTGTTTCCTTTAAATACAAGTGCAGATTTCAAGTTTATAATTCCAGATATATTAAATATAATAGTCGTGTTTGAGGTGTTTGCAAAGCTTCGTAAACTTCCAGGACCACTGTCGCTAAGGGTCGTCACAAATGAAACTGATCCTCCACGACCACCGACGGAAAAAGCCCCCGCACCGCTAGCAGTTGGAAATGCTAATTGCTGAGAATTGGAGTTTTGTGATAGAAAAAAAAATAAAAAAAACAAACACAATGATATTGTGTTACAAATGTAACTTGTACGGCTCTTTAGGGATTTCATAATTTTGAATTATTCTAATTTGGGGATTTCAGAATTTAAATCGAACTAATTCGACTATTTAAATGTAATTAATAAAATAAACAAATAAACATGAAATGCGTTATTATTCGATATTAGATATCTAATTGACAGAAAAAAACTACATTTTGATCACGTAAACGACAAAGCGTACTCTATATACGTCAAAATACAATAGGCAGATGTTTAAGTAAATAAGTTTAACACTTTAGAGAAAACAACTACATTTTAGCGTTTATATCATAATTAGGAAGTTACTAAATATTGAAGTTGTCCATTGGAAAATTGGATCGTCTGGATAGATGAGATTGTTTTTAATGTAGGCTTCCCCAAAAATAGGACAGTTATTAATTCGAATTTACTAATTTTAAAT